>JBKPTM010000001.1:0-3602 GCA_046765935.1 Actinomycetota bacterium
ATCCCTGACCGAGCGCGGGCGATGGGCGCCGAGATCCGCGAGGACAACTGGGCGGGGCACACCAAGCACGACGTCCAGGCGAGCGAGGAGCTGCTCGGGTGGGCCGACGTCGTCCTCTGCGAGTGGTGTCTCGGGAACGCCGTCTGGTACAGCGAGAACGTCCGCGACGGCCAGAGGCTGGCGATCCGGTTCCACCGGGTCGAGCGGACGACCGACTATCCCGCCTCGGTGGACTTCGACCGGGTCGACCGGGTGGTCTTCGTCGGCCCTCACCTCCTCGATGAGGCCGCGGAGCAGTACTCATGGCCGCGGGACCGGCTGCGGCTGATTCCCAACGCGATCGACACCAGGGCGCTGCGTCGCGAGAAGCTCGAGGGCAGTGCGTTCAACCTCGGCATGATCGGCTTCGTCCCGGCGATCAAGAGGATCGATCGCGCCCTGGACATCCTCGAGCTGCTGCGGGCGCGCGACCGGCGCTTCCGCCTGATCGTCAAGGGGAAGCCGCCATGGGCATTCCCCTGGATGCGGCAGCGCGACGAGGAGCGCCGGATGTTCCAGGAGGCCTACCGGAGGATCGAGACGGCTCCGCTGCTGCGGGGCGCGGTCAGCTTCGAGGAGCATGGGCCCAACATCCCCGCCTTCCTCCGCAAGGTCGGGATCATCCTCTCGACCAGCGACTGGGAGGGCCACCAGGTCGCCTTGGCGGAGGGAATGGCGTCCGGCTGCCTGCCGGTGGTCATCGATCGGCTCGGTGCACGCGAGCAGTACGACCCGGCCTGGATCCACAACTCCCCGGGCGAGGCCGCGGCGTCGATCCTCGGCCTCGTCGAGAGCGGCCAATTCGAGGCCGAGCAGCGGCGCGCGGCCGAGTTCGCCGATCGCTGGAGCCTGGAGCGCATCATGCCGCTCTGGGACGAGGTCCTGGGGCTCTCGGACGGACCGGCCGCGCCGACGCCGGACGCCGCCATCTCGGTTGCCACCTAGTCGCCGGCTGCGGCTCTCGCTCTGCCTGGCCGCCGTCCTACTCGCGGTGCTCACCGGCTGCGGGGGCGGGGGCTCCGGCACCGGAGTCGAGAAGCTGATCTGGGGACCGACCCGCCTCCCCGACGGCAGCTCTGCCTTCCCGACGTACGACGAGCTCGGCGTCGACGTGTACCAGATCCAGCTCCGCTGGCCGGCCGTGGCACCGACCCGGCCGGCCTCTCCCGAGGACCCCTCCGACCCGGCTTATCGGTGGCCGGCGGACCTCGACTACGCCATCTCCCAGGCGAAGGAGCATGGAATTGACGTCACCGTCCTGGTCACCCACAGCCCACCCTGGGCGAACGGCGGTCGCGGGCACCTCTGGGCGCCTGACCCGACGGACTTTGCCCAGTTCCTGACAGCCGCCTCGCGGCGCTACCCCACGGTGCACCGCTGGATGATCTGGGGCGAGCCGAACAGGGCGGACCGCTTCCTCCCCAACAAGGCCAACAGCCCGATCGGACCACGGACCTACGCGCCCTTGCTCGACGCCGCTTACGGTGCGCTCAAGGCGGTCTCGCCCGACAACATCGTGATCGGGGGCGACACCTTTACCGGCGGCGAGGTGAAACCGCAGCAGTTCATCGAGTGGATGAAGCTGCCGTCCGGGCAGCCCCCTCGTCTCGACTGGTACGGGCACAACCCGTACCCCTTCCGCTTCCCCGACCTCCACGAGCGGCCCATCCAGGGCGGCTGGCGGGACCTGAGCGATCTCGACACGCTCGCCGACGAGGTCGACCGCGCCTACCGCTCGCGTCACGAGACGCCGAAGCTGTGGCTCTCGGAGTTCACAGTGCAGTCGGACCACACCTCGAGCGTCTTCGAGGCCTTTGTCAGCCAGGCGTCGCAGGCGCGCTGGCTGACGGCCGGTTACGCCACCGCAGCCGAGGAGCCCCAGGTCGAGGGGCTCGGCTGGTTCACGCTGCTCGACCAGGCCGGCGGCTCGCAGGCGGCGCACTGGGGCCTCCTGACCAGCGACGGCCGGACAGAGAAGCCGGCCTTCCGCGCCTATCGGCAGGTGCCGGGGCCCTAGGCCGGTCCGCGGATAGCATCCGGCGCCCATGCGGATTCTCGTTACGGGAGCGTCCGGGCTCCTCGGATCGGCCGTCTGCGACGCCCTGCTGGCTCGGGGCGATGAGGTCGTGGGGCTGACGCGCGACCCCGATCGAGCCAGGTCGAAGAACCCGACGGTCAGCTGGCACGCCTGGCGGCCGACCATCGAGCGCCCGCCGGAGGCGGCGCTGGATGAAATCGACGGGGTCGTCAACCTGATCGGCGAGGAGATCAACCAGCGGCTCACCGACCAGGCCAAAGTCCGGATCCGCGAGAGCCGCATCGTCGGCACGCGCAACCTGCTGCAGGGCATCGAGGCGTCGCCGACCGAGCCGAGCGTCTTCGTCGGGCAGTCGGCGATCGGCTACTACGGCAACCGCGGTGAGCAGATCGTGGATGAGGAAACCGGCCCGGGCGAGCCCGACTTCATCACCGAGGTCGTCACCGACTGGGAGGCCGCCGAGCGGGAGGCCGAGGGGACGTTCGACCGGGTGGCGATCTTCCGCACCGGCCTGGTGCTCACGAAGGACGGCGGATTGCTCGGCCAGCTGCTCCTCCCCTTCAAGCTCGGGCTCGGCGGGCCGATCGCCGGCGGCGAGCAATACATGTCGTGGATCCACATCGAGGACGTGGTCGGCCTCTTTCTCTGGGCGCTCGACGACCATCGTGTCTGGGGGGTGATCAACGGGACCGCCCCGAACCCGGTGACCAACCGCGAGTTCTCCAAGGCACTCGGGCGCGCCCTGCACCGACCCGCGGTCGTGCCCGTGCCCAAGTTCGCCGTCGCCGCCTTACGGGGAGGCGAGCTCGCCGATGCCGTCGCCGGCGGCGCGCGCGTGCTTCCCCGCCGTGCGCTGGATCTGGGCTACGAGTTCCGCCACCCAGAGCTCGACGCGGCCCTACGCGACGCTCTGCGCTGACCCTCAGGCCGTCCGGGGCCTCTTCGGAGTGTCACGCGGCTCGAGCTGGAGCTCCCGCTCCGCGCCCGGGGTGCCCTCCTTGAACTGCGCGTCGCGTTCCCGCTCGGCGTTCAGCTCATGCCCGAAGAGGATCGCCAGGTTCGTGATCCACATCCAGATCAGCAGCACCACCACGCCCGCCATCGAGCCATAGACCTTGTTGTAGGAGCCGAACTGCGACACGTAGATCCCGAACCCGGCCGAGGCAAGGAGCCAAGCGACCAAAGCGACGATCCCGCCGAGGGTGATCCAGGCGAAGCCGCGCTGCTTGACGTTCGGCGAGGCGTAGTAGATGAGGGCGATCATCAGCAGGAAGAGCACGGCGATCACGGCCCACTTGCCGACGTTCCAGATCGAAACCGCCGTGCCGGAGACGCCGATCGGCTCGGCGACGGCGGAGACGATCGGCCCGGTGAGGACGAGGCCGAGCGCCAGCAGCGCGAGGAGGACGACGATCACCAGCGTCATCGCGAGTTGCAGCGGGCGGAGCTTCCAGAAAGGCCGGCCCTCGCGCGTCTCGTAAATCGCATTTGAGGCGCGGATGAACGCCCCGAGGTAGCCCGACGC
>JBKPTM010000002.1:0-3207 GCA_046765935.1 Actinomycetota bacterium
GTCGAGAAGCACGTCACCTCGATTTTCAGCAAGCTCGACCTCTCGGCCAGCAGCGACGACCACCGGCGCGTGCTGGCGGTCCTTCGCTTTCTCGAGACCTGATCCGCCGCTAGGCGCCCGTCTTCTTGGCGTCGAAATCGAGCGCGTTGACGTGGGTGACTTTTTGACCGTCGTCGCTCAATACACAGCGCTCGAGGCCCGGCGCATCGGTGTCGAAGGGCCCGTTTCTCGTGCCCATGAAGACCTCTCCCCTCATTGCGGCCGCGCGCTTGGGAATCGGCCTGTAGATGTTGGAGCCGTTGAGCAGCTCCTCCTTGAACTTCGCCTTGATCGAGTACTCCTGGACCTGAGTGCCCAGCGGAGGTTGATCGTCTGGGACAAGGGGGCTCTCGTACTCGAACGTCATCCCAAACGGGTACTGAGCGGTGCGCTCGCGTCCCGACAGTGGAGCTGACCTCAGGGTTGTCGACTTGATGCTGTTGACGATCTCACCGCCGTCGTACGTGTACGTGCCGTCGCCGTTGAGATCGCCCACGTCGGTCTCGCAGGAGAGCGTGACCGGGATGACGAAGTCCACGATCTTTCCCGCTCGGGTCAGCCTGAAGCTGACGGCGGTGCCCTGCTCGGTGACTCCGCGGTAGGCGCCGGCGAGGCGCTTCCTGCTCACCGACTTGATCACCTTCTTGCTGAACCGCTTCGAACCGGCACGCTCAGCGAAGCCGACGCTCACGATCAAGGCTGCAATGAGAAGCAGCGCCGGAGCGCCGATCCGCCGGCTCTTCCTGGCCGTAGTGTCCATGCTCGTCTCCCCGTGAATTGCTTGCCGAGCGGAACCTACGCGGCGGCGCTCATCAAGCGCTCATCAGGCGCGCAACGCGCCCACTCACGCTGGTTCGCGCCGGCTCGCGGTCCGTGGCGGGGATAGGATGGCGGCTCCGCGGGATGCGGCGATTCAGCGAAGGAGTCGGCATGGACGCGAGCGGACGGCGAAAGGCAGTGGCGGCGTTGGTCGCGCTGCTGGCGGCGGCGGTGTTCACCGGCTGCACCGTTCCACAGCCACCCGGCGCCGGGCCTCTGCGCTACCGCGACCAGGTCTTCAGCAACGTCACGGTTACCAGCAACCTGCAGTACGGGAGCGCACCGAACGCCCAGGGCACCCCGGTTCCGCTGAAGCTCGACATGTACCGCCCCGCCGGGGACACGCAGACGAAGCGACCGGCGCTCGTCTGGGTGCATGGCGGGAGCTTCAGCGGCGGCGACAAGACGAATGTCGTCCCGGTCGACGTGGCGAACACTTTCTCGAAGCTGGGCTACGTCGTCGTCTCGATCAACTACCGGCTGCTCGGCTCGGGTTGCGTGGCCAACCCGTCGAGCTGCACCACCGCCGCGATCGAGGCCAAGCGCGACGCTCAGGCGGCGGTGCGCTGGCTGCGCGCGAACGCCGCCACCTACGGCATCGACCCGACCCGGATCGGCATCGGAGGCGAGTCGGCCGGCGCCATCACCGCGACGCTGGTGGGCCTCCTCTCCGAGGACGTCGGCAGCAGCGGCAACCCGGGCTGGCCGTCGACCGTGGGCGCGTTCGTGTCCGTCTCCGGCGGGGTTCCGACCGCCGCCATCGCCAATGCCGGCGACGCGCCGGGCCTCTTCTTTCACGGCTCGGCCGACACCGTCGTCCCCGCCTCGTGGTCGGTGAACACGGCGAGCGCCATGCTCAACGCGGGAGTGATCGCCGTTCTCGAGATCCAGGACGGAGCCGGACACGTGCCGTGGGCCCAGTATCGGACTCTCTACCTCGAGCAGGCGGACTGGTTTCTCTACTGGGAGCTGGACTTGGCACACGCTGCCGGACAGCCGCCTGCCGCGACGAGCGCGGCCGAGCAGAAGCTCCGAAGACTCCGCGCGAGCTGGGCGCAGCGCGGCTAGGCCCGGATCGCGTCGAGGTCCGCGCGCAGCTCCTTGAGCTCGTCGCGGATCCGCGCGGCCTCCTCGAAGCGGAGGTCGTCGGCCGCCGCCAGCATCTCCTCCTCGAGCTCGATGACGAGCTTCTCGAGCTCCTCCGGCGTCTTGGTCGCTGTCTCCTCGCGGCGGCGCCGGCGCCGGCGCGGCGCCTGAGACTCCATCGCCAGGAACTCGGCCATGTCCGAGATGCCCTTCTTCACCGTCGCCGCGGTGATCCCGTGCTCCTCGTTGTAGGCGAGCTGGATCGCGCGGCGGCGATCGGTCTCGGAGATCGCCTTGCGCATCGCATCGGTCTCCTTGTCGGCGTACATCAGCACCTTGCCGTCGACGTTCCGGGCGGCGCGGCCGATCGTCTGGATCAGGCTGGTCTCGCCGCGGAGGAAGCCCTCCTTGTCGGCGTCGAGGATCGCGACCAGTGAGACCTCGGGCAGGTCGAGGCCCTCGCGAAGGAGATTCACCCCGACGAGCACGTCGTACTCGCCGAGCCGCAGCTCGCGGATGATCTGGATCCGCTCCAGCGTGTCGATCTCCGAGTGCAGGTACCGGACGCGGAAGCCGTGCTCGAGCAGGTACTCGGTCAGGTCCTCGGCCATCTTCTTGGTCAGCGTCGTCACCAGGACCCGCTCGTCCTTCTCGGCGCGGACCCGGACCTCGTTCATCAGGTCGTCGATCTGGTTCTTGGTCTCGCGGAGCTCGACCTCAGGATCGACGATCCCGGTCGGCCGGACGATCTGCTCGACGATCCTCGACGACTCAGCCCGCTCCCAAGGCCCGGGCGTCGCGGAGACGAGGACCATCTGCTTCACGCGGTCGAGGAACTCGTCGAACTTGAGGGGCCGGTTGTCGACGGCGCTCGGCAGCCGGAAGCCGAAGTCGACCAGGGTCGACTTGCGCGAGTAGTCGCCCTCGTACATCCCGCCGAGCTGCGGGATCGTCTGGTGCGACTCATCGATGAAGACGACGAAGTCGTCCGGGAAGTAGTCGATCAGCGTGTACGGCGGGCTGCCCGCGGGACGGCCGTCGAGGATCCGCGAGTAGTTCTCGATGCCGGGGCAGAAGCCGAGCTCGCGGAGCATCTCCATGTCGTAGCGCGTGCGCTGCTGTAGGCGGTGCGCCTCGAGCTGCTTGCCGTGCTCCTCGAAGTAGGCGACCTGGTTGCGCATCTCGCGCTCGATCTCGTCGACCGCGCGCTCCATCGTCTCCTCCTTGACCACGTAGTGGCTCGCGGGCCAGACGGAGACGTGG
>JBKPTM010000003.1:0-7388 GCA_046765935.1 Actinomycetota bacterium
GGGTCTGCTCCTGCACCTGCGTCTGGGCGAGGTGACCGCCCTCCGGCACCGGCTGGGGAGCGTCTCCACCCGAGATCTGGCCGACGTCGATCGTGCCGGCCTGCGCCGTCGCATTCGTGTTGTCGGGCTGGCCGGGCTGGACCTGGCTGCCGGGGGTGAGCTCGACGTAGGTCTCCCCGAGCAGGGTCTTCGAGCGGAGGATCGCCCTGGCGTCCGAGGAGATCGGCGCGTACTGCGGATCGATCTCGATCGTTGCGCGGGTCGTGTTGCACGTGGTCGGGTCCTTCTGGCACTCGCTGTCCGGCGCCAGGCTCAGGTTCTTGACCTTGCCGACGGAGACGCCGCCGATCCGCACGTCGGCCTCCTTCTGGAGGGTGATCGCCTCCGGGAAATCGGCGGTGAAGCGGTAGCTCTCGGGCTTGAACGGGACCGGCCCGCCGAAGGTGACCCAGAGGAAGAGCAGCAGCGCGAAGCAGGACAGCGTGAAGCCGACCGCCACGAGGATGCGTGCTGGTGAGGGTGCCTGCTTCTGCATCAGTCCTGTTCCCCGTTGGTCCGGCTCATGGCGGGCACACCGTCCCGAGCAGCTGTCCGAATCCGGTGATCGCGGGGGCGAGCGGGCTGGTCGCGAGGATCGACTTCGCCGTGTTGCAGGTGACCTGGACGTAGACGTGGCGGTAGACGCCGTGCGCGTCCTGGGAGGAGAACGTGCTGTTGCCGACGTGGGCCAGCCAGCCCAGCCAGTAGAGGTAGCCCTCGTCCCGGCCCGGCGTACCCGGAGACTCCGCCCCATTCGGGTTGTAGGCGGCCATGTTGAAAAGCTTGTTGAGCTTCTCTCCGACGGTCGTCAGGCGGGGCGTGGCGGCCACCAGGTTCTTTGCGGCAGGCCGCAGGTCCCGGACCGGCTGGCGGGCGTTGCGGACGAACGGCCGGATGTCGTTCTTGACCGGCGAGTAGGTCGTCTGCGCGAGGTTGCCCAAGGAGTCGTTTATCGGCTTCAGCCTCCGGGCGAATGGGCGCAGGCTGTTGATCGCCGGCCCCAGCACGGTCGCCAGCTGGTCGGTCTTCTCCAGGGCGACGCGCGTCGTACGCAGCGTCGGGCCGAGGAGCGAGACGGTGCGCTGCACGTCCGGCGCCTGGCTCGCGATCGCGCCGAGTGCCTGGTCCGACGCCGAGACGAGCTGCTCGATGCCCTGGCCGTCCTCCCCGACGGTGCCGAACAGCAGGTTCATGTTGTGGACCAGCCGGGCGAGGTTCTCCTTGCGCTTGGCGACCTCCGTGTTGATCCGAGCGAGCCCACGGTTGATCGGGCCGAGGCTGCCGAGCAGCTTGCCGAGGTCCTTGCCGCGGCCGTTCAACCCCTCTCCGCCCTGGGTCAGGAGCAGGCGGAGATAGGCCCTGGTGTCGCCATCGAGCGCGGCGAGGATCTGGTCGACGTTCGTGTCCGGGGCGGTGTTGGCGACCGGGATCGTGTCGCCGTTCTGGAACTCGTCGTCGTTGGAGTTGGGGTCGTAGTTGTTGCCCGGATCCAGCTCGAGGAACATGTCCTTGAGGCCGGTCTTGGGGCGCAACAGGATCGTGGCGTCCTTGTAGACCGGCAGGTACTTCCGGTCGATGGCCATCGTCACGACGGCGTGTCCGTCCTCGTAGTCGACCGAGGCGATGTCGCCGACGCGCACTCCGGCGACCCGCACCGTCTGTCCCTGACCCGGGGTGACCGCCTGGGCCGTGGACATCTCGGCCTTCAGCTCGAAGGGCTTCTCCTCGAGCAGCGGGATCCGCAGGCGCTGGTTCTGGACGATGATGTACGTCGCGACCAGCGCCACGACCAGCAGGCCGAGGATGGCGAGGAAGTCGCGCAGGTGGTCTCGGATCGCCTTGCCCATCAGGGCTTCGCCCCCTTCGCGGGTGTGAGGGGTGCCGGCTTCGGGACGTGGAGGCCGCTCGCCCTCTGGAACGCCGTCCAGTCCCTGTTCCAGGCGGTGAACTGCTGGAGCGTGTTGGCGATCAGCTGCTTGGCCGCACCCAGCGAGCCGAGTGACCGCAGTCGTCTCGCCTGGCTGAACTGGGACATGAGCTGCGCGTAGCGATCGGTGAGGGCCTTGAGCTGCGGCGGCTCGTAGGTCGCGCTCTTCCCGCTCGAACTGGTCGTCGGCTTCGGTCCGATCTCGCTGTGCAGGTCGGGCGGGTCCTGGGTCTCACAGGGGACGTCCGGCCGGAACGGCGTCTTCGCCGACGATTGCTTGGCGGGTTGAGACCCCAGGATCGGGAAGGGGGTCACACCGGTGAGCGGTGCGGCGAGGTCGGGCGTGTTGAACGGCGCGATCGTGTTCGTGCCGCCCCCGCCCAGGACCCGGAACTCCTGCCCGTTGGCGTCGCCGGACCGGCTCTCACCCGCGACGCCGGTGAGCCCGTACGCGGTCTCCTGGTAGACCTTGGCCGCCGGCGGATCGCCGTCGGTGTTCGGGATCTGCGTGTTGCTCCAGGGGATGACGACGTTGTTGAAGCAGGAGGACAGCGCCCGCGCCTGCTCCAGGAACGGCAGCGAGTCGTTGCTCAGGGCGGCGAGGTCGGGGATGGTCGGCTTCAGGTCGGTGACCAGGCCGCGGAGCTCCGGCTTCGAGATCAGCTGGCGGACCTGGCCGATCCACGGGTTCGCGTAGTCGAGGGCCTTGTTCGCGGCGTGCACGCCGGGCAGCGCCTCGCGGGCGAAGGCGCGCAGCGGCGGGAAGTCGCGATTCAGCTTGAAGAGCGCCGGGCGCCCGGCGGCCAGGGTCCGAGGCAGCTCGATGATGGCCTCGCGGAGCGAGGCCTGGTTCGCCGCGAAGGCGCCGCTGACCGTGTTCAGGTTGCTGATCAGGCCCTGGAGGTGGGCGCTGTTCGAGTTCAGCTCCCTGGCGACGGCATCCAGGTTCGAGACGAAGCCCGCCAGGTCGCCGGGCTGCTCCCCGAGCAGTGCCTGGTTGACCTGCGACGTGTACTCGTAGGCCGCCGGCGAGGTCCGGAACGACGTCTGGAAGCCCTCGGCGCCGCCGTACTTGGAGAGGGCGCCGCCGAACTCCTTCAGGAAGATCTGCAGGTCCTGGCGCACCGGCGCCTGGAGGCTGGTCAGCACCTGGTCGAACTGAACCGAGCTCGAGGTCTGGTTCTCGGGCACGACCGAGCCGCTCGACAGCTCCGGCGCGCTCGGGCTGCCCGGATGGAGGTCGACGAACAGGTTGCCCTCCAGGAACAGGCGCGGCCGCAGCTGCATCGTGGCGTCCTGGCGAATCGGCAGGGCGCTGTCCTTGATGTCCATCGTCACCACGGCGGCGTCCTCGCCATGTCCGTCCGCGTCGGTGACGTGCTGGACGTCGCTCACCTCGCCGACGTCGACGCCCGAGATCCGAACGGGGCTCTTGGCCCGGACGTTCTGGGCGTCGGCGAAGACGGCCTTGAGCTGGTAGCCGTGGCCGGCGAACGGGATCGACTTCGTGAACGCCAGGTAGAAGCCGATGAAGGTCAGGACGATCGCGATCAGGCCGATCTGGAAGTTCGACAGGCGGCGGCTGTGGTTCGGGTTCATCAGCCTGCCCCCGGTCCGAAGATTCGAGTTCCGTCCTGCTCGAGGAAGAGGTCGGTCTTGCCGAGCGGGGCAACGCCCGCGGCCTTGGCGATGTTCTGGACGCCGAACGTCGGGTTGTCCTTCCCTTGACCCGGGATCAGCGCCTCACCCAGCGCGTAGCCCGTCTGGCCCGCCTGGCAGTTCGGCTGGCCGTCGGTGACGGCCGGGCCGTACGGGTTGCCGTGCAGGATCGGGATGCCGTTGTTCTGGTAGCCGGGGAAGGTGCCGCCGTTCACCGGGCCGTTGAGCGGCGAGAACTTGCCCGCGTTGGCTCCGGCGAGGAAGTTGCTCGAGAACCGGCCGTCCCCCTGGCCGCCGGAGTAGTTGTCCATCGGGTTCCTCGGCAGCGCGTTGGGGGCGGTGGTGCCGGCGATGGACGGCGGGATGACTCGCTCCGCGTACCCGAACGGCGTGGGCAGCGAGAAGTGCGAGGTCAGGTACGTCATCCAGTAGTTCCAGTAGTTGCAGACCGTCTGGTAGGGACCGATCTTCTGTCCGGCGTCCTGGGCGAGGTTGAAGGTGTCGCCGAGGCGGTTGAGGCTGGTCAGCGTGGAGGGATCCGCGACGAGGTTGTTGAGCTCCTCCATCACCCCCTGGAGGTCGTGGTTCATCGGGACGGTCCGCGGCAGGACCTTCTTGCCCAGCGAGACGGCCTGGTTCAGGATCGGGAGCGCGGCGCGCAGGTCGCGCACGCCCGGGCGCAGCAGGCGCGAGAACTCCGCGAAGTCGGCGAGGAAGGGTCGCTGGACGGGCAGCGAGCGAAGTCCGGATTCCAGGACCGGCGGTCCACCGGAGATCGTGTCCCGGAGGGCCTGCGGATCGGATGAGATCGCCCCGAAGGCGATCGCCCCGTTGGTGAACTGCTCGGCGTTGTCGACCGCCAGCGGGGCGACGATCCGCGCCGCGTCGGCGAGCTCGGGGAAGAAGCGGACCAGCTGGGTGGTCGGATCCGCGAGGGCCTGGGAGACGGGCTTCAGGTTCGCGAACAGCGGGTTGAGGGCGCCGATCGCCTGGTTCAGCGATGCCCCGCGCGCCGCGAAGGCGTCGCCGAAGCCCTGCAGCACCCGCCGGCTGTTCTCGCGGGTGGCGGTGTCGAAGGTGTTGTAGACATCGTCGAACTCGACCTGCTGCTGGGACTGCGAGAGCGGCAGTGTGCCGGCCGCGGGCAGCCCGGTCGCGCTGGTGCCGCGGCTGATCTCGAGGTACTTGAGGCCGAACGCCGAGCGGTAACGGACGCGGATCGTCGAGTCGGCGGGGAGCGGCTCCGCGCTCTTGTCCAGCTTCAGGTTGAGCTTCGCGACCGTCGAGGAGCTCGAGCCGTCCGCCGACTGGCAACCGCTGTTCGGCGGCGCCGCGACGGTGTCGATCGACTCGACCACGCCGACCCGGTTCCCGCCGATCCTCACCTCGTTGTTGGGGCCGAGGCGGGCCGCGTCGCAGATCTCGGCCGACACCTGGTAGGTCGGGACGAACGGCAGCCCGTTGTTGGCGTTGTAGGCGAGGAAGACCGCGACGATGATGATCAGCGTCGTGATCGCCCCAACCATGGTGGGCGATGCAGCCAGCGACCCGACTCTTGCGCGTCCGTTCATTGCCCGAGGAGGAAGTTGAGGAGGTTGTCGGTGGGTGAAGAAGCGCTCGAACCCGTGGCGTTCGGGTTGCCGACCTGCGGCAGGGGCGGGAGCTGCGGCAGCTGCGGGAGCAGGTCCTGGAGCTGCTGCTGGGCCTGCTGCGGCAGCTTGTTCGGGTTGACCCCGGGCGGAAGGATCTTCTGGAGGTCCTTCTGCTGCTGCTGTGGAGTCTGGGCCTGCCCCTGCTGCGGCTGCGATGGCGCCGGCGCCGTCGTGGCGGACTTCAGGGAGGCGCTCGTGTGCGGCTGGTCGGCCGGGTTGCAGATCGACAGCGCGAGCGAGCCATCCGGGCAGACGCTCGGGTCGTAGCGGCTCAGGTTCCCGAACAGGCCGGAGGAGTTGGTGCCGTAGTTGATGCCGGGCTGGGAGTCACCCAGGATCCCGGCGCACTCGGCGAAGTTCTTCGGATCCCTCGTGAGGTTGGTGTTGCCGCCGGCGCCCTGGACGTCCGGCACCTCGGGCCCGGTCTGATAGCCGCAGGCGTTGTTGGCTCCGGGTGCGCTGACCAGCGTGATCCCGAGCGCGTGGCCCAGCTGGTCGAACAGGTTCACCGAGTTCGTCTGGATGTAGGCGTAGTTGAGGAGGCCCTCCATCCCAGTGAAGCCAGGGTTGCCTCCGTTCGGATCTGGGCCGGGCTGCTGGCCGTTGGCCCACTTGCACTGCGCCGTCTGGTCGCCGTGCAGCGTGACGCCCATCTTCTGGTCGAGGGCCTGGACGCGCCGGTCGGCCTCGCCCGGCTGCTCCCGGAGGTCGAAGCGGGCGCAGGAGTCCTCCTCCACCGCGTTGTCCGGGTTGTCGATGCTCTCCAGGAACTTCGCGACCTCGTTGGCGGCGGGGTAGGCCTTGGTGCTCGACTGGTCGAGGGCGGCGATCTCGTCCTGGCCGTTCGCCAGGGCCACCTTGCCGACGCGGGCGGCACCACCGAGCGCGGTCAGCGACTGCTGGGTGCCGTTGTTGAACGCCGGCAGGTTCTTGGCCAGCTTGTTGAGTCCAGGTGCGGCCGCGTGCAGGTCGGTGAGGAGCGGGGTCTGATTGTCGGCGAGCTTGCCGAGCTGGAACATCGTCGGCTTGAGCTGGAAGAGGAAGTCATCGAGGAGGTGGAAGTTCTCCGCCAGGTCGTTCGACCGCTCGGCCGAGATCGCCGCGGTCCGGCCGGCGTTGTCGATGAAGTGCACGACGTCCTCGCGGCGGTTCGCGAGCTGGGCGAAGATCGCGTCGGCGTTGGTGTTGAGCTCGGCGATCGTCGTGTTCTGCCGACCGAGGATGTTCAGGACCTGCTTGAGCTGCTGGAGGGCGGGGGCACCGGCGCGGATCGCCGCGTTCAGGTTCTCGGCGTTGCCGTCGAGCGCGGTGCCGAACTCGTTGATCAGCAGGGCGAGGCGCTCCTTGAACGGCTCGCGGAGCGTGTTCTGTGCGAGATCGGGCTGAACGGTGGTCTTGTTGCGGGCCGCGGGGATCGGGCCGTTCAGCGGCTGGGTCGAGGTGCCGGGCTGGCAGTTCAGGAAGTACTCCGCGATCAGCGACTGCGGCTCCGAGGAGCAGCTCGCGTCGGCCTTGAACTCCGGGAAGCTCGAGTCCTCCTCGACCGAGACCAGCGCCGTCTTCTGGGGGGTGACGTCGAGGCCGGTGATCGTTCCGGCCTTCACCCCGGCGACGCGCAGCTCCGAGCCCTTCACCAGGCCGAAGGCGTTGAATAGCTCCACCTGGTAGGTGCGGCTGTCGGACGCCCCGGCGACCGTCACGATGCTGGCGGCCGTGAGCGCGAGCAGGCCCAGGATCACGATCAGGCGCTTCATGGGCCCACCGGAACCTGACTCGGATCGCAATCCACCGTGCCGCCCTGGGTGAGCTGCTCCTCGGAGAGGCCGCGCTCGTTGGCGCCCGGGCAGCGGCGGACGTACTTGATCCCGGGGAGCTCGTTGATGATGTCGCCTCCGCTCAGGGTCTGGCAGAGGCTGGTGCCGGCCGGGAGCTTCAGGATCTCGACGATGTCGGTGCAGGGAACGCCGCCGGACGGCGCGCCGAGGCTGAAGGTGTTCAGAGTCGTCGAGATGCGACCGATGCCGCCGAAGGCATCGGGGAAGCCGGAGTGGCCGAAGTCATCGAACCACCCGGTGAGCTCGGGGGAGTAGGCCCGCAGCGTCGAGACCTGG
>JBKPTM010000004.1:0-2317 GCA_046765935.1 Actinomycetota bacterium
ACGACCAGCTCGAAGACGACGTGCTCGTCGCCGCGGCGCCCTCCGCGGAGCGGAGGAAGGCCGCGTCCGCTGAGCAGCCCCGTGTCGCCATGCTGGGTGCCGGCCGGAACGTCGATCGCGATCTCACCCTCCAAGGTGGGCACGAAGACCTCGCCGCCAACGATCGCGGTGGTGACCGGTACCTCGGCCCGGGCGATCAGCTCGGTCCCCTGGCGAGTGAAGCGGTCATCGGGGGCGATCCTGATCTCCACATAGAGGTCGCCCTGCCGGCCGCCGGAAGCGCCGGCATGGCCCGCGCCGGCGATCCGGATCCGCTGGCCGTCCTCGATCCCCGCCGGCACGTCGACCTCCCAGGTCCGCATCTCGGTGAGACGACCGGCCCCGCCGCAGCGCTCGCAGGGCGTCTCGGGGATCCGGCCCTCGCCGCCGCAGCGGTCGCAGGGCATCGCGCGGACGACCTGGCCGAAGATGCTGCGGCTGACCTCGCGGATCTGCCCGCTGCCACCGCAGCGGTCGCAGGTCGCGATCGGGGTGCCGGGCTCCGCGCCGTTGCCGCGGCAGTGCTCGCAGACGCTGACCGCCTCGAAAGAGACCTCGCGCTGCTGGTCCTCCAGGACGTCCTCGAGGTCGAGCTCGACCACAGCGCCGACGTCGGCGCCTGCGCCCGAGGGGCGGCCGAAGCCGCCGAACGGGTCGCCGCCGCCGAAGATCGCGTCGAAGATGTCCTGGAAGCTCCCGAATCCCGCGGCCGGGTCGAAGCCGTGCGATCGGAGCCCCTCGTGGCCGAAGCGATCGTAGGTCCGGCGCCGCTCGCCGTCGGAGAGCACCTCGTAGGCCTCCGCAGCCTCCTTGAACTTCTCCTCCGCCTCGGGATCATGGGCGTTGACGTCCGGGTGAAGCTCGCGGGCGAGCTTGCGGAAGGCCTTCTTGATCTCGCCGTCGGAGGCGTTCCGCTCGACGCCCAGCACCTGGTAGTAGTCGCGCTTGGCCATGGCGGCGGCTACTCGTCGTAGACCGTCTCGAAGAAGCGGGAGAGCTCGCCGGCGGCCCCGCGCACGGTGGCGATCGCGGTCGCGTAGTCCATCCGCAGGGGGCCGATGATCCCGACCGACCCGAGGTTCCGATAGCCGAGGCCGTAGTTGGCGCCGACGACGCTCACCTCGCGCAGCTCCGGCGCCGGGTTCTCACCGCCGATCCAGACGAAGACCGAGCGCTGGTCGATCGCGGTGCGGAGCGCGCGCAGGACGTTCACTCGGCGTTCGAGCGCGCGCATCAGGTCGTCGGCGTGCGGCAGATCGGCGAGGTGCTCCTCCGAGAGGAGCCGGGCAGCCCCGTCCACGTAGAGGGTGTCCTCGGCCGACTCCTCGAGGTCGGTGAAGGCGCTCGCTATCTCCGCCAGGAAGCCCCGCTCCTGATCGCCCAGCTCTGGGTCGCGGAGCCGGTCGACCGCCATACGCGCGCCGAGGCCGAGGCCCGCCAGCCGCTCGTTCAGGTAGCTGGCCGCCCACTCGACCAGGCCCGGATCGACCTCTCGCTCAAAGGTGAACGCGCGCTTGGTGACGCCCCCGTTCGACGCGATCACGACGACCATCACCACGCGCGGCTGCAGGCGCAGCACCTCGATCCGGTGGATCGTGGCCGTGTGCAGCGGCGGGGCGGTGACCAGCGCCACCAGGTCGGTGATCTGGCTGAGGGCGGTGGTCGTCTCGCGGATCGCGACGTCCACCTCGCGGCGCATTCGTGAGAGCCCGAGGTCCTTCGAAGTCGGCCGCGGCAGACGGTCCTGGCTGGCGAGCAGCTGCTCGACGTAGAAGCGGTAGCCGCTGTCGGTCGGTACCCGACCGGCCGAGGTGTGCGGGTGGGTGAGGAACCCGTCCTCCTCGAGGGAGGCGAGCTCGGCGCGCACGGTGGATGAGCTCCAGTCGATATCGGAGCGGTTCGCGAGCGCGCGCGAGCCGACGGGACGCCCGTCGTCGACGTAGCGCTCCACGACCAACCTCAGGATCTGGCTCTGGCGTTCGCTCAGCACGACGCCACTAAGCATAGGAACGCCGTGCTACGAGACGTGAACTTCAGCCTCCGCGTTGCGGATCACCTGGTTCTCGCCCTGCGCCGCGACCGTGTCCACCACGACCCGGCCGTTCTCGGCCTCCTTCACCGTGCCGCTCACGACCAGCTCCTGTTCCGGGAAGCCCATCCCCCGGAACTGGACCGAAAGCCGCTTCAGCGCACGGGGATCGCCCTCGGCCAGCTGCGCGTTGCCGCGCGCGACCTGGGCCATCATCCAGAGCCCGTGCAGGATGTTGCCGGGCAGACC
>JBKPTM010000005.1:0-8647 GCA_046765935.1 Actinomycetota bacterium
TCGGGGATCTTCTTCAAGCCGGGGTCCGAGGCGGTCGTCCCCTTCAAGAGCGGGCAGCGCGCCGCGCTCGAGGGGCAGGGCTACCGGATCGTCGCCAACGTGGGCGACCAGGAGAGCGACCTGGCGGGCGGCCACGCCGACCGCAGCTTCAAGCTGCCGAACCCCTTCTACTTCATCCCGTAGCTCCCGGCCCACCGGCCGCTAGCCTTCCCAACGCACTGGAGAGGTGTCCGAGTGGCTTAAGGAGCTCGCTTGGAAAGCGAGTGGGCGGGTTAACCGCCTCGTGGGTTCGAATCCCACCCTCTCCGCTCTCCGGTCGCGGGCGGCAGGCAGAAGGGGGCCGCGCGCGGCCTCCCGCACGCGGCCCCGTTGAGCTTCTGTCGGCGTCTGACTAGGCGGTGGTCGCCGGCCTCGCCGAGGCCGGTCTCCTCGCCTGCAGCGAGAGCATGATGCTGGCGACGATCACCCAGAGGGCGGCGATCAGCGCACCGATGAATCCGATCGGTCCGGCCAGGGAGATGACCCCGCCGATGATCGCGACCCAGCCGAGCCACTTCGGCAGGACACCGGTCCGCAGCACCGCGATGCCGACAGACCAGAGAAACACCATGATCCCGAGGAAGAACGGCAGGAAATCGTTGTCCCAGATCACCTGGATCGTTCGCACCGACTCTGCTGGGATGTCCTTCGCTCGCTCCGCCGTGGCGAACAGCAGCATGTTGTCGATTGCGCCGCCAATGCCGACGATCGTCAGTCCGATCAGCGGCAGGACAGCCAGCGTAGAGCCGGCTCCCTGCAGCACTTTCCGCAGATAGGCCCCGAAGAAGATCAGCGGCAGGGCCGCCACCGTGCCGAGGAACGCCGAGAACTCGATTGAACCCTTGTTGTCGATGTACCACTGAGCGACCTCATTGGCCGGCTTGTCGGCTCCCTTCGGCTCGCCCTGGACGATGACGCTGATGATCAGCAGGACTGCGAACAGGACCCCTGTGAGTGGCCAGAGCCACTCGTTGCTGTCTCTCTCCATACGGATTCCTCCTCCTTATTCGGCGCCACCCCCAGGCGCTCTGACAGGGATTCGTGCGGCCACCTAGTGGCAGCGCGCACGAGTATCCCAGCGCCATCGGTCGTCCACGGACGGACTATTTGACGCTGCAATAGGGTTCCCGCCCCATGGCGCAGGTGCCGACGGTGACCGGGATGGTCGATGCCGATCAGCTGGGGACGACGCTGATCCATGAGCATCTCCGCAACAGCGACGAGGCGGTCCACAACCAGTGGCCGATCGCCGGCGCGGTCAAGGAGGACCAGCCGTACGAGGTCGCGCCCGATGAGATCTTCGAGATCGCCGTGCGCGAGGCGCAGGCGGCCGTGGATCTCGGCATTAAGACGATCGGCGAGCCCACCGCGATGTTCCTCGGCCGCGACGTCGAGTTTATGCGCCGCGTCTCCGAGGAGACCGGCCTGCAGGTGATCCCCTGCACCGGGATCTACACCTACGACTACCTGCCGCAGTTCTTCATGAATCGCGATCCGGACCAGATCGCCGACCTCTTCGTGCACGACATAGAGGAGGGCATCCAGGGCACCGACATCAAGGCGGCCTTCATCAAGTGCGCGGCGGACGAGCCGGGCGTGAACGAGAACATCGAGAAGGTCCACCGGGCGGCGGCCCGGGCGAGCACCCGCACCGGGGCGCCGATCATGGCCCACTCTCGCCCGGCCAGCAACACCGGCCCGCGACAGGTCGAGATCTTCCTGGAGGAGGGGGTCGAGCCGGGCAAGATCCAGATCGCCCACACCGGCGACACCGACGACCTCGACTACATCGAGGGGCTGCTCGAGAAGGGCGTCTGGATCGGGCTCGATCGCTACGGGCTCGACATCTTCCTCCCGTACGACAAGCGGCAGGAGACGGCGAAGGCGCTGCTCGAGCGCGGCTACGCCGAGCGGATCTTCCTCTCGGCCGACTCCGTGGCGACGACCGACTGGTTCCCGCCGAACATCATCGAGGGCCTGATCGCCTCTGGCGCGGCGCACGACTGGACGATCCGCATGGTCCCCGAGCGCGTCCTCCCCGAGCTCCGCGAGTGGGGCATGACGGAGGAGCAGGAGCGGACGATGATGGTCGACAACCCGGTCTCCTGGCTCACTAGCTGAGGCTCGACCTACATAGGCTTCGCCGGATGGCTGACGCCAACGACCCCGGCCTGCTCACCCCGGCGGAGGTCTCCCTGCTGGTCGACCAGTACGAGATCACGATGTCGGCGAGCTACCACCGGCTCGGCCGGAACGAGCCCTCGATCTTCGAGCTCTTCGTTCGCAAGCTGCCGCCCCACCGCGACTGGATGGTGGTCTGCGGGCTGGGTCCGACGCTGCGGCTGATCCGCGAGATGCGCTTCGGGCCTGCCGAGCTCGAGTACCTGGGCACGCTCGGCTGCAACGACGATTTCCTCGGCTATCTGGAGGGCTTCCGCTTCAGCGGCGACATCAACGCGATGCCCGAGGGCACGATCGTCTTCCCCGACGAGCCCCTCGTTCGCGTGACGGCTCCGCTGATCGAGGCCCAGCTGCTCGAGACCCTGCTGCTCAACCAGATCAACTTCCAGACGATGATCGCCACCAAGGCGGCTCGGGTCGTGCTGGCGGCCGACGGCAAGGGAGAGTCCGTGATCGACTTCTCGCCAAGGCGCGATCACGGGGTCGACGCCGCGATGAAGGTCGCCCGTGCCTCCGCCGTCGCCGGGTTGGGAGGGACCTCTAACGTCGCCGCGGCGATGCGATACGGGCTGCGCCCGGTCGGGACGATGGCGCACTCCTACGTGCTCAGCTTCGAGTCGGAGGAGGAGGCATTCGAGGCCTTCATGCGGGACAACCCCGAGAACGCCCTGCTGCTTGTCGACACCTACGACACGCTCGACGGGGTCCGACGGGCGATCGAGGCGTCGCGGCGGACCGGGATTCCGCTGACCGGCATCCGGATCGACTCGGGGGACCTCGATGCACTCGCCCGCGAGGCGCGCCGCCTGCTCGATGAGGCGGGCATGCGGGATTCCGTGATCGTCGCCTCCGGCGACCTGGAGGAGCACCGGATCGCCCAGATGTGCGGGGCGGGAGTGCCGATCGACGTCTGGGGCGTCGGCACGGACCTCGGGACGAGCCGCGATTCCCCCGTCGTGAACGGCGTCTACAAGATCGTCGCCGAGCTGAGCGGCGAAGCATGGCGCGGGGTGGCCAAGCGCTCCGAGGGCAAGGCGACGCTACCCGGGGCCAAGCAGGTCTTCCGCAAGTTCGAGGAGGGGACGATGGTCGAGGACGTCGTCGGCACCGCCGAGGAGCAGCTCGAGGGAGAGCCGCTGCTGGTCTCGGCGGTGAGGGAGGGCGAGATCGTCCACGCTGAGACCCTCGAGGAGATGCGCGAGCGGACTCGCCGCAGCCTCGACGCGCTCCCGGTCGCGCTCCGCAGCCGCGGGGAGAAGCCGCGCTACCCGGTGAGGCACTCGGACGCGCTCATGGAGGCGTCGCGCTCCATCGCGGGCTAGCGCCGAGCGGAGAAGAAGTCCTCGAGCAGCGCGGCGGACTCCTCGCCCAGCAGGCCGGCCTCAACTGACGGTCGGTGGTTGACGACCGGCGCGTCGAAGAGATCGATCACGCTGCCGACCGCGCCGCCCTTCGGGTCCGCCGCCCCATAGACGAGCCGCGGCACACGCGCCAGCGTGATCGCGCCCGCGCACATCGGGCAGGGCTCGAGCGTCACGTAGATCGTGGTCTCGAGCAGCCGCCAGCCACCCAGCCGCTTCGCCGCCTGGCGCAGGGCGAGCACCTCCGCGTGGGCTGTCGGGTCGCCGCGCAGCTCGCGCTCGTTGCCGGCCGAACCGAGGACCTCCCCGCCCCGCGCCACCACCGCGCCGATCGGAACATCGTCCTTGTGCGCGGCATCCTGCGCGAGCTGGAGCGCCATGCGCATGTGGCGCACGTCCGCCTCGCTGAACTCCGCGCGGGACATTAGGCCAGTATGCAGGCGGCGAAAGACCCGCGCCACCAGGAACTTTTCGCGTCAGACGGTGTTCTCGGCTCGCATGCGAAAGCTGATCGCAACAATCATCCTCGTCCTCGTGGCCGTGGTGGCCGCCGGCGGGAGCGCCCAGGCCGCGGACACGCCGGCCGGGCCGGGCTTCGTCCCCGGCCAGCTGCTCGTCCGCTTGGACGGCGGCAGCGAGCACGTGCTCAAGCTTCCGGAAGGCGTGGACGTGGCGAGTGCCGAGCGGTCCCTCGACGCGAACCCCGCCGTGGACTACGCGGTCCCCAACTACGTCGCCCACGCCTCGAGCATCCCGGACGACCCGGGCATAGCGGGAACGCCCGGCGGCTGGGAGCGGATGCAGTGGAACTTCCTGCCCTGCGGCTCGCTCTGCGGGGAGTCGCCGACGCCCCTTCAGTTCCAGGAGCGGGGCGGCTTGAATGCCCCGGCGGCGTGGGACATCCTCAAGCAGCGCCGCGTGCCCGCCGGCAAGGGCGCGCGGGTGGCGGTGCTCGACACCGGCGTCGCCTACATGACCAAGAAGCCCCGCTTCCGCCGCAGCCCCGACTTCTCCCGCAAGCAATTCCTGCCCGGCTACGACTTCGTCGACAAGGACCGCCAGCCGCTCGACGAGGACGGTCACGGGACCCACGTCACCGGAACGATCGCCGAGCGGACCGGCAACCACGTCGGGCTGACCGGCCTGGCCTCCCGCGCGAGGATCATCCCGGTCCGCGTACTCGACTCAGAGGGCTTCGGCACCGCGCGCAACATCGCCAAGGGGATCCGCTGGGCCGCCAACCACAGGGCCCAGGTGATCAACATGAGCTTCGAGTTCTCGCTCGGGGTGAACAGCTGCGGCAAGATCAAGGGGATCTGCTCAGCGATCAAGTACGCCTTCAAGAAGGGCGCGCTGGTCGTCGCAGCGGCCGGTAACGAGAATGGCGAGCCGGTCGCCTACCCCGCGGGCGCTCCCCACGTGATCGGCGTCGGCCGAACGACGAAGGACGCCTGCCTGGCGAGCGAGTCCCGCACCGGGGCCGGCCTGGACTTGGTGGCCCCCGGCGGTGGCTTCCCGCTGCTCGCCAGCTGCGGCATCGACGACCCGCTGTTCAGCCGCGGCGTGCCGATCTTCCAGCTCACCCTCGTCGGAACCGGCTTCACGACCTTCGGCTACCCCGGCGGCTACGAGGGCACCTCAATGGCGGCCGCGCACGTCTCGGGCGTGGCCGCGCTCGTGATCGGCAGCCACCTGGTCGGCAGCTCGCCGACGGCCGTGGAGTGCCAGCTCGAGGGGACTGCCCGTCACGCCGACGGCCAGCTCGGGCAGCCCTATGACCCGCGCCTCTTCGGCGCGGGGCTGGTGGACGCCGCGGCGGCGGTCGAGGCCCGCGCGCCTGGCTGCTAGCTCCCGCTCAGCTGGAAGACCGTGACCGGAAGGCCGAAGCGGCCCAGCACCTGATCGATTAGACCACGCTCCTCCCAGCCGGATCGCTCGGCGGAGCGCAGACCGATGAGGATGTGGTCGGGCTCGAACTCGCGAACGGCGTCCTCGAAGGCGAGCAGCGGATCGTCCGCGCCGACCTCGCCCCTGGCCTCGCCGGACTCCTGCACCTCAGCAACATGGCCGAGTACTGCCTGCAGACGCTCGTCCGCCTGCTCACGAGCCTTGTCCGTGGCGGACGAAAGCCACTCGAAGCGACCCGGCAGGGTGGGAGCGATCACCAGAACCTCGTCCGCAGACGAGATCAGCTCCATCACGCTGCTCGGCACTTCTCCCGAGTCCGAAGCGGCTTGCCCTGCGGCGATCAGCAGCTTCGTGGCCATTGGAGCTACGTCGTCTTGACGATCCAGACGTCGCAGGGCGCGTGATGCGAGATCTTGTTGGGGACGCTTCCGAGCAGGAAGCGCCGCGCCCCGGTCATGCCCTTGTTGCCGACCATCACCAGGTCGGCGTCGTTCTCCTCGGCGACATCGAGGATCGCGTCGGCGGGGTCGCCCTCGCGGGGATGCGTGACCACGTCGACGTTCGCCTTCTTCGCCACGGCCGCCGCGTTGCCGAGCACCAGCTCCACGTCCTCGCGCGGGTTGATCGCGTGCGAGACGTCGCCCGAGATCCCCTCCGCCTCGTCGCGCAGGCGCGACTGCGGCACAGGCTGGTAGGCGCTCACGATCTCCAGCTTCGCGTTGGAGAGCTTCGCGAGCTCGACGGCCGTCTTCACCGCCTCGGTGGCGGTCTCCGAACCATCGGTGCCTACCACTATGCGGTCGAACATCGATCCTCCTCGCCGACATCGGACGGGTCGCGCTGTCGCGCGCCCTCGCATTTAGCGGCAGGAGTCTATCCGGGGTCGCCCGACCCGCGCGACAGGAGCGGTCAGCTGAGCTTGACGATCGCAATCACCATCGAGGCGATCAGACAGGCGACGATGATCACCATGCTGGCGATCCACAGGCGTGGCATGCCGCGATCGTAGTCGGCTAGTCGTCCTCGATCGGCTGCGGGTGCGGCGCCGGCACGCCCTGCAGGGCACTCGGCGGGGTGCCGGGTGCGACCTCGTACCAGTCGACGTAGCGCCCGCAGGCCCGCCGGAGCGGAGTGGTCTGGCGCGGCGGGTCCGCGCGAGTGGCGGCCAGACCCGTGAGGTAGGCCTTGCTGTCGGTGTGCAGGAGACGGCCGATGAGCGGGGGGTCGTCGACGCTCACCTCGAAGACGACCTCCCCGGGCCGCTTCACCTCGAGCGTGCCGACCGGGTAGTAGGGCGAGGGGCCGCGGAAGAGGAGGTTCGTGCGGAGGGTGGCCGAGAAGGGCGCCGCCAGCCCACCCCCGGTGCCCTTCACCTGCAGCGCCTGGGTGCTCGCGTACTGGATCGAGAGATCCCAGCGGCCGGGCGTCAGGTAGAGCCGCTGCTGCGCCGGCTTCGACTGGGTGAGCTCGGGGCTTGGGTGCCACACCCGGCCGACCACGGGCTGGACCGTGAAGACCGTCGCCGTCCCCTTCACCTTGCGCAGCTTCGACTCGCCGGGATCCGAGCAGTCGAGCGGCGCGCCCGGGTTGATCGGCTCGAACAGGGTGCGCCGCTGGCCGACAGGATGGTCGCGATGCCAGAGGATGAAGTCGTGGGTGCGCAGCCGCGGCGAGAACCCGTCCGGCGCCTCGCTCTGCATCGCCGCGCTCGTGGTGATCACCCAGTCGAACCGGTTCATCACGGGCGGCGGCACGTTGTCCCAGTCGAACTTGGCGTTCAGGTCCGTCGCCCGGTAGAGGGCAGGCACTTCCTCAACGTCGTAGTGGTTGGTGATCGGCGCGTAGACCTCCGAGCCGATCAGCTCCCAGGAGACGAAGTTGTCGCGGCCGAGGAAGAGCACGTCCTGGCCGTCCACCAGCGGGCGCATCTGCAGCATCTCCTGGAGGTGGTAGTCGGGGCCAACGGCCGCCTGGCGGAGAGGCAGCAGGGTCGAGAAGGCGGCGGCGGCCGCGAAAGCGAGGGTGAGAAGCGGCACCGCGAGCGGTACGAGTGGCCGGACCAGACGCGGCGGCCACCAGCCGGCGCCGCCTCCCTCCGGGACGAGCGCCTCCTCCCCCTCGATCGCGTCCGCGGAGAGCAGCCCGCGCAGCGAGATCAGCATGATCACCGGGGCTCCGATCGCGAGGCACTTGGCCTGCGTGTAGGGAGTCCCGAGGGCGAGCGCGCCCAGATAGACGAGGGTCGCGGCGAGGAGCGCCGAGGGCAGCGCCGACTCGCGCCGTGAGAGCGCCCGGCCGAGGCCCCAGGCGAACGCAGCCAGGGCGAGGAGGCCGCCGAGGTAGAACGCGATCTCCGGCGTGGTCGAGTTCGCCGGTGTGATCCGGAACTCGCCCGACGGCCAGATCCCGAAGGCCTCGAGCGGGTTGAGGGGCTGGCGCAAGTTGCCGAAGCCGACGGTGGGGCCGGTGCCCTGTGGGTTGAATGCCTTGAAGCTCGAGAAGCTCGCGAGGCGGAACACCTCGGGCAGCGCGCAAATCACGGGGATGCCGATGCCGAGCAGCAGGGCGGATTTGGCTCCGCGGAAGCGTTCGCGCAGATGAAGGCCGGAAATGAAGGAGCGGGCCGCGTCGCGCTCGCGCAGGGCGATGACGAGCATCCAGATCAGCGCTGCGCCGAGGAGCCAGGCGAGGCCGGGGAAGCTGTAGTTGTAGATCGTCCCGGCCAGGATCACGCCCAGCGGGATGACCGCTTTTGCGCCGGCCCGGGTGCGTTCGCTCCCATTCTGGGTGCGTTTGCTTCCGGAGGCGGTCGACCACTCGGGTAGAAGCGGCGGCAGCGCGAGCGCGAAGCCCAGCAGCGCGAGGCCGAGCAGCGGCTCCTTGAATGCGCCCTGCGCCAGGTAGGCCGCGGCCAGATACGGGCTCGCCGCGAGGACCGCGCCCGGCACCCGCAGCCACCCGCGCACGCTGCGGAGCGCCCCGTAGGCGCTCAGGGCGAGCAGCACCGAAATGGCACCGGTGAGCCCCGCGAAGCCCTCCACGTAGCTCGCCCCGCTCACCTTCACGGTCGCCGCGACGATCGCGTGGGGCCCGAGCGGGTAGCCGCCCTTGATCAGGTCGGGCGTCGGCCCCGCGTGCGTGCTGATCCACTCGGTGAA
>JBKPTM010000006.1:0-2631 GCA_046765935.1 Actinomycetota bacterium
TCACCGACGGTTTCACCGGAAACGTCACCTTGAAGACGGTGGAAGGGACCGCAAGGGCGGTGGCCGATGCGGTCCGCGGGGCCGCCCGGTCGGGTCCACTCGCCGCCACCGGCGGACTGCTCCTGCGCCCGGCCCTGGGAGGGCTGCGTCGGACGATGGATCCAAACGCGGTCGGGGGAGCGATCCTGCTGGGCCTGCGGGGCGTCGCCGTCGTCGCCCACGGCAGCTCCACACCCGAGGGGATCGCGAACGCGGTACGCCTCGCCCACCGCGCGGTCACGGAACGGGCGGTCGAGCGCACGGGCGAGCTGCTCGCGGCCTCGGGCGCGACGCGCGATGCGCTGCGCGCGGAGACCTCGGAGACAGGTGGTCGATAAGCGATAATGGCCGCAATGGAGCGGGACGAGGTGATGAAGCTGGTGCGCGAGCACCTGAGCACCGAGCTCGAGGTGGCGCCGGAGCGGATCCAGCCCGAGACGCGGTTTCGCGAGGATCTCGACGCCGACTCGCTCGACCTCTACGAGCTCGTCATGGAGCTGGAGGATCGTTACGACATCCGAGTCAGCGAGGAGGAGGCGGCGCGGATCGAGACCGTCGGTGACGCCGTGGACTTCGTCACCGCCCGGGTTCCCGCTGCGTAGAGGAGGGCCTTCGAACTGATCCGATGACACCTACCGCCGCCTCGCTGGCGGAGCTGTTCGCGGACGCCCCCGAAGAGCTGCGCCGGCAGGCCCTCTCACATTCATCCTGGGTCGACACCCGCACCAACTCGTACGGCCGCCTCGCCTTCCTGGGGGACAGCGTGCTCGGTCTGGCCGTCGCGGCCCTCCTCTTCACCGAGCACCCCGAGGCCGACATCGGCGAGCTCACCAAGATCCTCAACCAGGCGGTGAGCGGGCGAGCCTGCGCCGAGGTCGCGCGCGAGCTCGGGCTGCCCGAGCTGCTCGAGGCCGAGGCGCCTGAGGAGGGCGACGGCCTGCCGGTGGAGACGCTCCTCGCCTCCGAGCGGACGCTCGCCTCCGTCTGCGAGGCGGTGATCGGTGCCTGCTATCTCGCCCATGGCTTCGAGCCCACCTCCAGGGCTGTCGTCGAGGCCTTCGACGAGGAGGTGGAGCAGGCGACCCGGCAGCGGCTCGACTTCAAGTCCGAGCTCCAGGAGCGCCTCGCGCGCGATGGCGAGACCGTGAGCTACGAGGTCACGGGCGAGGAGGGTCCGCCGCACGACCGCCGCTTCGAGATCCGCGCGACTGTCGACGGCGACGAGATCGGCACGGGCTCCGGCAGGAGCAAGAAGGAGGCCGAGCAGGCGGCGGCGCAGCGCGCTCTGGAGAAACTGCGCAAGTAGCGGGGGTTGCGTCCGGCTCGGACGCGAGGCTTCCCGTACCTGGCACCCTTCCGACCTCCATGTATCTGAAGGCCATCAACCTGAAGGGCTTCAAGTCCTTCCCCGACCGCACCCGGCTGACCTTCTCGCCGGGCGTCAGCGTGATCGTCGGCCCGAACGGCTCGGGCAAGTCGAACATCACCGACGCGGTCCTCTGGGCAATGGGGGAGCAGAGCCCGACCGCGGTTCGCGGGCATCAGATGCGAGACGTGATCTTCGCGGGCGGCAACGGACAGTCCCCGCGCCGCTTCGCCGAAGTCGAGGTGGTGATCGACAACTCCGAGGGCCGCGCCGCCAGCGAGTTCTCCGAGATCTCGATCTCGCGCCGGATCGAGCGCAACGGCGACGGCGAGTACAGGCTGAACGGCGCGCGCTGCCGCCTGGTCGACATCGTCGAGGCGCTCGCGGACACCAACATGGGCCGCGAGGCCCACTCGGTGATCAGCCAGGGCAAGGTTGAGCAGATCGTCCACTCGAAGGCCCGCGATCGGCGCCTGCTGATCGAGGAGGCCGCCGGCCTCGGCAAGCACCGCAAGCGCCGACACAACGCCCAGCTCAAGCTCGATAGGACCCGTGACAACCTCGAGCGGGCAAGCGACGTCGAGCGCGAGGCTCGCTCGCGGCTGCGGCCGCTGAAGCGGCAGGCGGAGGCCGCGGAGCGCACGGCGAAGCTCGATCGCGAGTCCAACGAGCTGCGGGCGCGGATCGTCGCCGACGCGCTGCGCGCGCAGCAGGATCAGCTCGCAGAGGCGGAGACGAAGCTGGCCGAGGTCAAGGCCACGCGCGACTCGGTCGAGAAGCGCTTTGAGGAGGTCCGCGCGCGCCGCACTGCGATCGAGGAGCGGATCGCCGCCGGTGATGCGGACCGACGCAAGCACGGCGAGGCGCTCGCCGAGGCGCGCGCCGCGACCGAGCGGGTCCGCGCACGGGCCGAGTCGCTCGAGATCGCCGAGCGCGATCTGCGCGCCGCGCTCGGGGAGCGGCAGCTGCGGCTCGACGCGTTGGAGGCCGAACCGGACGAGGACGCGACCGCAAGCCGGATCGCCGAGCTCGAGGACGAGCTGTCGAAGCTCGGTGCCGACGCCTCCGAGGAGGGGACGCGGCTCCGCCGGGAGGCGGAGGACGCGGAGCACCGGCGAGCGGACGCCAGGAAGGCGCTCGAGCCGCTCGAGGCCGCGGCCGAGGAGGCGAGCGCGGCGCTCCGGCGGGCGACCCAGATGCACGAGCAGGCCCGGACCGAGGCGCGG
>JBKPTM010000007.1:0-8972 GCA_046765935.1 Actinomycetota bacterium
GGCACGTGCGCCTCGCGGCGGAAGCTGACCACGCCGTTGCCGCCGCGGCCGCCCTCCACATAGATCTTCGCTCGGTCGAAGAGTATGTGGCGAAGTTAGAGACGGCGGGCTGCGTTTGTGGCCGCCACCTGCCGCTCTTGGCCCCGGCTAGGTTGACTCAGCGGGCCGGATCCGCGGCAACCAGCGCCGCCTGCGCCCAGCCGCCGGAGCCTCAGCTTCCCGCACCCCCAGGTCGAAGTAGAGAAGCGTCCTGCCGAGTGCCACATAGGGCATGAGCAGCGCGAACACGAGGGACCCGACTGCGTTGACCAGCCATGGCGACCAGTTCAGGAAGATCAGGATGAAGCCCAGGAACGGCCCGGTCACCACGCTGAGCAGGAGCAGGATTCCCGCGATCGCGATCGTGCGCAGCCAGTGCCCTCGGACGATCTCATGGCTCCTCCTCATCGCCTCGCGGATCGAGCGGTCCTCGAAGAGGATCTCCTGCAGGATGAACTGCCAGGCGACGTAGAAGTAGGCCGCGAACGGAATCCCGATGACGGTGATCAGCATCAGGACCAGCAGCACCTGGGCGTAGAGCTGTCCCCCGACAACCCGCCAGAGCCGCTCGTACATCGCCCGATACGAGTTGGACAGGCTCGCCTTCTCGCCTTGCTCCTCCCGGAGCCGAAGAAATGCAACCGCCGCGCCGGCAACGATCGTCGCACCGATCGGGTGCTCCAGGCCGTCGAAGCTGGTGCTGAACTGAAGTTCGAAGCCGGGCGGGCTGATGCGAATCGTGACGTCGTGGCTGCCGTGCAGCTGCTCGAACAGATACTGACCACCCTCGATCGCACCGATCACGATCAGAGCGCTCAGTCCGATCGGCACCAGCACCCGCCAGTTGCGCGCGTAGAGCTCGGCCGCACCTCGCAGGAGCTGGCCGATCGCCCAGCGATGACGCAGCGTGGTCAGGTCGACCGGGCGCCAGCGGGTCAGGAACGGGGGCACCGCGACCAGCAGGAGCAGTCCGAGCGCCAGCAGCAGTGCCCCGATCGTGCTCTTCGCCTCCAGGTTGATGAACTTCGAGACCTGCTCGATCGCCCCGCAGAAAGCCGTCGCGGGCGCCGGCCCGAGCAGTGATCCGCCCGGAAGCTTCGGGCTGTCCTGGCGGATCCCCTCCATCCAGGTGAACGGTTCGAGCCACTGGCCCTTGGTGACCAGTCCGGTCGGGCCGTTGTTGAACCCCTTCTCCCTCTGTCCCCAGTGCCCCACGTAGCTGAGCCACTGGAACTGTGACCCGGGCGGCCCGTGGGTGGGGACGATGATCGGCTCGGGCTGGATCCGGGTCAGCGGCTCGGAGGTGTTGTCGCAGCCGACCCCCGAGCCGTTCTTGCCGTTCTGGATGTAGATCGCCTCGTCGTAGAACGTGGCGTGAGACCCGGCCGCGGGATAGACGATCGGGTGCGTGTCCTCCTTCTGGACCTTGGTGGCGTCCCAGCTCGCGCGCTCCCCGCCGGCGTGCTGGAAGAGCGCGATCTCGGAGGGTCCCTGCTCCAGCGCCGCGGCAGGGGTATCCGCGTCGAAGGAGATCTGCATCCCCTCCCAGTCGCCCTCGTGGATGTCGTTGAACTGGTTGAAGTAGTAGAAGAACCAGTACTGGACGACCAGGCCCGGATGCCCGGTCTCGCGCGCGATGTGGGCGTAGGTGATCGGGGGCGCGTCGCCGTTCGACCGGAGGGCCGCGAAGTCCTTCGCGTACCCGCACCCCGGCCTGAGCGTGTCTCGCGGCAGGTCGAGGTAGTAGTCCGCGGTGAGGCCGGCGATGTCCGCGGCGGTCGGGGCCGTCTTGAGCACCACGTCGCGCCCGTCCACGTGGTGGACCAGCTTGACCGCGGGGTTGCCGAGCACGACCTCGACGCGGGTCGGAGGGTTGAACTGCTCCTCGGTCGAATTGCAGACGTCGTTGGGATCCTGCTGCGCCCGCATCATCAGGATCGGGGAGTAGGTCCGGACGAGGTTCTCCTCGTCGGGCGTGGAGGCGGCCGCCGCCGCACCGCTCGCTGCGACGAGCGAGACCGAAGCGATTGCGACGAGGCAGATCGCCAACCATCCGGGCCGGCGCATCACCGGGCGAACCTAACACGGCTCGCCCGGGCAAATGTCAGGGTTTTCCCGCGCGGTTACGCGCGAGGAGCGCTACTCGGCGCTGGCTTCTTGCTCCCCGATGCTGAAGTTGATCTGCTCGCCGACGACCGTCGCGTCGAGCTCCTTGTCGTCGAGCATCACCGCGGCGGAAGGCTCCACGGAGACCTCGACGTCCTCGCCCTGGACGATCTGGTCCTCCGGCGGCGCCGACTCGATGATCGAGACCGACAGGCTCGGACCCGGCTCGGTTCCGTCCTGGCCCTGCGGCGCGATGCGGAATATGGCCCCGTCGGGGGCATCGGACGCGTCGAGGATCCCGCGGATCGCGTGAGAGGCCTCTGGGGAAATCGTGAGCACGCGGCTCACCTCCTCCTGGTCGAGAGCATGAGCCTTCCCGTTACCCGGGATCGTTCCCGGGAAACGGGAGTTCGCTCTCGAACAGCGGGGTTAGTCGGACGCGACGACCGAGATCGTCCGGCCGCGCCGTCCGCTGGAGAACTGGACGACGCCCGGGCGGGTGGCGAAGATCGTGTGGTCGCGCCCGATGCCGACACCGTCTCCCGGGCGGAAGCGCGTGCCCCGCTGGCGCACGATGATCTCGCCGCCGTTCACCGACTGGCCGGCGAAGATCTTGACGCCCAGATACTTCGGGTTGGAGTCGCGTCCGTTGCGGCTCGAGCCGAGCCCCTTCTTATGAGCCATCGCTCTGCTCCTTAGCTGCGGGTTTCTTCGCTGCGGGCTTTCGCGAGAGCATCTTCACGTCGGTGATCTCGAGACGGGTGAGCTCTGAGCGATGGCCAGCGCGGCGGCGATAGCCCTTCTTCGGGCGGTACTTGAACACGCGGATCTTCGGGCCGCGCTCGTGCCCGGCGACCTTGGCCTCGACCTTGACCTTCTCGAGGTCCTTGCCGAGCACCATGTCCTTGTCCTTGAAGGCGACGGCGCGGAGGTCGACCTTGTCGCCCTCCTTCGCGCTCAGGCGATCGACGAGCAGGGTCGAGCCCTTCTCGACGCGGTACTGCTTGCCGCCTGTCTCGATCACTGCGTAGCTGGCCATGCTTCTTTCCCTTAGTTCTTGCTGGCTCGCGAGCGTCGCCTGCCGCCTCTGGAGCCGCGACGCCTACGTCCGCCGGAGGCCGAGGATTCTAGCTTCTCGCCGCCGTCTCCATTGGTGCCCGCCTGCACCACGTTGCCCTCGCTGTCGAGCAGCGCGGCGGTCGCCGCAGAGCGCCCCACGCTCTCGATTCGCACCATCCTCTGCTCGCCGACGTGGGGACCGGCTCCGGTCACGCTGACGATGTAGGAGTCGACCCGAGCCACCGCGTCGTCGACGTTGTACATGTGCGGCTCCTCGATCGAGACGAGCACCTCCTCGCCGACCTGGAAGGGAAGGGCCCGCTCTTCGATCTCCTCTCGCTTCCCCGTCTCGACCACATGGAAGGTGTCGAGGGAAAGTGCGTCGCCTCCCTCGAAGTGGAACCGCTTGCCGGTCTCCTCCTCGAGGTCGGTGAGCCCCGAGTCGGGGCTGAGCAGCTCCGCCGCCACCCGCGGGTTGACCCGGATCAGATAGGCCTCGGGCTTCGGATCCTCCTCGACCACCTCCTGGAGCTTGCGGACGATCTGGATCGCCGTCGTCTCCTCGGAGGCGACCACGCCCTCACCGCCGCACGTCGGACAGGTCTTGGTGAGGATCTCGCGCACGCCGTCGGTGACGTTCTGTCGCGTCATCTCGACCAGCCCGAGCGGGGAGACCTCGACCACGTAGGTCTTGGTGCGATCCTCGTCGAGCGCTGAGCGCAAGGTCTTCAGCACCTGGTCGCGGTTCCGAGAACGCGCCATGTCGATGAAGTCAATGACGATGATCCCGCCGATGTCGCGCATCCTCAGCTGGCGCACGACCTCTTCGGCTGCCTCGACGTTCACCTTGGTGATCGTGTCCTCGAGCCGGCCCTTCCCCTTGCCGGTGAAGCTGCCGGTGTTGATGTCGATCACCGTCAGCGCCTCGGCGTAGTCGATCATCAGGTAGCCGCCAGAGGGCAGGTCCACCCGGCGGGAGAGCACGGAGTCGAACGCCTTCTCGACGTCCCACTTCTCGAATAGCGCCTGCTTCTCCTTGTAGAGCTCGACGCGGTCGGCGAGCTCCGGCGCCGTGCGCTGGAGGAACTTGGTGACGCGGTCGAACTGCTTGTCGTCATCGATGATCGCGCCCTCGAACTCCTCGACCAGCACGTCGCGAACGACGCGGATCGAGAGGTCGGCCTCCTGGAAGACCATCTGGCCGACGTCCGACTTCTTCGCCCTCTCCTCCACCACCTCGTTGAGGCGGTGCAGGTAGGCGATCTCCCGGGTGAAGTCCTCCTTCTTGGCGCCCTGCGCGGCGGTGCGGACGATCACGCCACCGTCGCCGATGTCCACCTTCTCGATCAGCTTGCGAAGGCGCTGCCGCTCGTTGTCCGGCAGGCGCTTCGAGACGCCGATCCCGCCGCCCTGCGGCATATAGACGAGGTAACGGCCGGCGATCGAGAGTTGCATCGAGAGCCGGGCACCCTTGGTCTTCAGAGGGTCCTTGACGACCTGAACGATGATCTCCTGCCCTGGCTTGATCAGCTCATCGATGCGGCGCCCGCGGCCGCGGCCGCGCTTGGGCACGGCCTGGCCGCCTGGCAGCACGATCTCGTCGACGTGCAGGAAGCCGTTTCGCTCCAGGCCGATGTCGACGAACGCCGCCTCCATTCCGGGGAGGACGTTGTCGACCTTGCCCTTGTAGATGTTGCCGACGATCGAGCGGCGGCCGCGGCGCTCCACATAGAGCTCGGCGACCTTCCACTCGTCGCTGGGAGCGGCCTTCTTGCGCTTCTTCTGCGGCGCTCCCTTGGCCTCGAGCGTCGCGACCCGGGTCTCACCCCGGTCGACGCTGACGAGGATGTTCTTCTTCATTTGAATTCCTTTCTGGCTGAGCCGACCAGCACCAAGTGGGTGCTCCTAACTGAGCACCCACCCTCGCGGGCGGGACGCCGGCCTGGATGGCCGGATCCGCGCGTGGATGTCGTGGTGTCGATGTGCTCTTGGTGGCTCAGCGCAACAGTGGTGTTGGCGCCCTGCTGCGTGTGGAGCTATTGAGCCGCGCCTGAGTGTGAATGCTCTGTAGGAGCCCGATCGCGAGGAACGTGGCGATCACCGAAGAGCCCCCATATGACATCAGGGGGAGGGTGACGCCGGTCACGGGCATGATGCCCAGGGTCATGCCCACGTTGACCAGGATCTGGAACATGAGCATGGCGGCAATGCCGCCCGCGATCAGGGTCCCGAAAAAGTTCTTGGAGAGCGTCAGGATGCGCAGGATTCTCCAGATAAGCAGGGCGTATAGGGACAGTACGAACGCTGCACCCGCAAACCCGAAGCGCTCCCCGATGACGGCGAAGACGAAGTCCGTGTGCCGTTCGGGGAGGAAGAGGAGCTTGGTCTGTGTCGAGTTGTCGCCGCGTCCGGTCTTCTCGCCGGATCCGATTGCGGTGACGCTCTGGTTGACCTGATAGCTCGCATCGCTCGGATCATTCGATGGATGCAGGAATGCGGTTAGCCGGTCCTGCTGGTAGCCGTGCAACGGGCTCGGCAGGCCGGCGGCCGGGGCGATGACCAGGACGAAGCTGACGGCTGCTGCCGCCAATCCGCCGATCACCGCGAAGTGCCTCCAGGGCACCCCGGCGAGGAAAAGAATTGCGATGGTGATGACCGTCAGCACGATTCCCGTGCCGAGGTCGGGTTGCAGGAAGACGAGTCCCGCCGGGACCAGGCCCAGGGCCAGGATGCGGAGCGTCTGGCGCAAGGGGGTGCCACGGCGGTTGCGCTCGATCACGAACGCCGCGAGGGCGACGATGAGCAGCAGCTTGGCGAGCTCCGAGGGCTGGAAGCGGAAGTAGGGGAGCTCGATCCAGCGGCGGGAGCCGCGGGCGGCGGCCCCGAACATGAGGACGAGGCAGATGGAGGCGATCATCAGCGAGTAGATGCCTACGCGGATCTCGCGGAAGCGCGAGTAGTCGATCTTGGCGACGGCGAGCATCAGGGCGATCCCGACCGCCGCGTAGAGGGTCTGCCGCATCGCGAAATACAGCGGCTGGCCCTGCACGGCGTCGGGGGTGGCCACGGCCAGCGTGAAGACGCTGAAGCCGATCAGCCCGAAGACGGCGGCCATCAGCCAGCCGTCGAAATAGGCGACGCCGAGGCGCTCGACTACGCGAGTTCGCCTAGGTGTAAGCGTAAGTGGTGCAGCTTCCATCAGAGGTGGTCCCGCCCCAAATCGGAGTGAACCTCCCCCAAGAGGGTAGAGGTCCGCCGGGATCCCGCCGCCATCACTCTGGCACCTTGCCGTTTGCGGCGCTGGTCGAGGAGGCTGTGGGCGTGATCGGCTTGTGGAAGTACTGCTCCAGGATGCGCGCGGCAACGGGGGCCGCCGTGTCGACGCCGAAGCCGCCGCGCTCGATCGTCACGGCCACCACGATCTGGGGGTTCTTCGCCGGCGCGAGCACGATGTACCAGGACTGGTCGGGCTGGTTCGGCCTCTGGGCCGTACCGGTCTTGCCCGCGACCGCGAACGGGAAGTGGCCGAACACCGGATAGGAGGTGCCGCCCGGCTCCGTGGCGGCGCGGGTGAGCCCGGTCATGATCGTGTTCCGCGTGCTGGGTGAGATGTCGATGTGGCGCCTCGGGCCGGGCCTGATCTCCTGAAGCACCCGGCCGGTGACGCTCTCGACGTCGTCGGCGATATGCGGCCGCACGACCGTGCCGCCGTTGCCGAGCGTCGCGTATGCGACCGCCATCTGCAGCGGATCCGCCTCGAGGTCACCCTGGCCGACGGCGAGGTTGACGTTGTCGCCCGCGCTCCACGGTCTGTCGGTGAGCTTCTCGGCGTAGAGCCGGTTGCGCCACGCCGGCGTCGGGATCAGGCCGTCGACCTCGGCCGGCAGGTCGATACCCGTCTTCTCCCCCAACCCGTAGGCGCGCGCCCAGTCCTGGATCTGGCCGTGGCCCTTGTTCGCCTTCGCCCTGAGGCCGAGGTTGTAGAAGTAGATGTCGGAGGAAACCTTGAGCGCGTCGCTCATGTTGAGCGGCCCGTAGATCGCCTTGCCGGCATTGTGCAGGGTCAGGTTGGCGTCGAGTTTGAGCGAGCCGGTGTCGTTGAAGATCGTGTTCGCCCCGATCAGGTGATCCTGGAGGGCCGCGGTGGCGGTGATCGGCTTGAACGTGGAGCCGGTCGGATAGAGGCCCTGGATCGCGCGGTCGGCGAGGGGGGCATCGGTCTGGCGCGAGGTGAGCTGGTGGTACTGGCTCTGTGTGATCGGGTGGGTGAAGATCGAGGGGTCGAAGCTGGGCGCCGAGCCCATCGCGAGCACCTCGCCGTTCTGGGCGTTCATCGCGACGAAGGCGCCGGGGAGCCCGAAGGAGTCCAGGGCACCCTCTCCGGTCGCCTGCAGGTTCGAGTCGATGGTGAGCCGCACGTCGTCGCCGGGTTCGGCCGGGATGCTGCTCAGCTGCCCCGTCGGGCGGCCGAGGGCGTCGACCTGGACCCGGTCGGTGCCGGGCCGGCCGCGCAGATAGCGGTCGTACTCGTACTCGACCCCGGACTGGCCGACCTGGTCTCCGGGATGGAGGCCCGAGTAGCGCGGCTCCTTGAGCTGCTGCGCGGTCACCTCGCCGACGTTGCCGAACAGGTGGGCCGCGAGCGTGCCCTGCCGGTACTCGCGGGTGAAGACGCGTTCGACGCTTACGCCCGGGAAGCTCGACTGGTTCTCGCGCAGGTAGTAGACCTTGTCGACGCCCAGGCCCTTCTTCAGGATCACCGGGCCGCCGGGCGCGGCACGGCTGCCGCTCTGCAGGTCCTTGCGGATCTCCTTCATGGACATGCCGGTGATCGTCGCGAGCTTCTTCAGCTCCCGAGAGCGGTCCGGGCCCGGCGGCGGCAGATCCTGCGGAGTGACCTGGATGGCCAGCTCGGTGCGGTTCGCGACCAGGACCTTGCCGTTGCGGTCGAGGATGTCGCCGCGCGGCGCCTGAACGCGGATCTCCCGGATCCGGTTGTCGTTGGCCTGGGTGCGGTACTTGTCGCCGGAGAGAACCTGGACGTACCAGAGCCGCAGGAAGAGCACGGAGAAGACCGCGATTGCGAGTCCGGTGATGATCGAAATCCGGAGCGCCAGCGGCGAGGTTCGCCTCTCGGGCTCGACTTCATCTCGACGCAGATACATCAGCCACTCTCCACTGGTCGCGGTGCCGGCGTGCGTCGCGCCGCTCTGCGCTCGTCCACCAGGGCCGAGCGCACCACCAGTCTGACGATCCAGAGGACGGGAATCGCGAGAAGCGCGCCGATCAGGCTCTTGACGATCGCATCACGCACGACCAGGAAGCTGACGTTGGCGTCGATCCCGGTGCCGATCTGGATCGCGGCGATCACCAGGGCCCCCAGCAGGGTGAGCGAGCCGCCGAGGAGCGCGACCGCCGGCCGGGTGGGCCGCCCGATCGTCTCGCGGTAACGGCCCGCCACGTAGCCGACCGAGAGCAGGGTGAGCGCGAAGGCCCCCATGGTCTCGAGCAGCAGGCAGTCGATCAGCAGCCCGATCGAGAAACCGGTGACGGCGCCGGTCAGGCTGCCCCCGAGCATCCCGACCGAGATCACGACGAGCAGGGCGATGTCGGGACTGGTCCCGAAGACGTCCATCTTCGCGAAGCAGACGAGCTGGGCGACCGCCACGAGCGCTCCCAGCACGGCGAGCCTGGCGATGATGCCGGGCGTCAGGATCATCCGCTCTTGCCCTGTCTCTTATACACATCTCCGAGCCCACGAGACTTAG
>JBKPTM010000008.1:0-2725 GCA_046765935.1 Actinomycetota bacterium
CCGGATAGAGCGTCGTCGCCGTGTTGTCGATCACCGACAGCGGCGTGATCGCGGCGAGGTGCGGGGGAGTGGTGGCGCCGACGAAGAGCTGGCTGATCCCGCCGTATGAGACGCCTGCCATCCCGACCCGGGTGTGCAGGACCCAGGGCTGCCGGGCGACCGTCTCGACGATGTCGTAGCCGTCGAGGCTCTGCAGCCTCTCGAAGTAGTCGAATGCGCCGCCGGAGCAGCCCGTCCCCCGCATGTTCACGTCGACGACCGCGTAGCCGAGCAGATTGAGGAGCTGGCTGATCCCGCTCTCGGCGCCCGCCGGATTGGCGAATCCATAGCCGGCGTACTCGGCCAGCGTCGGGTAGGGGCCGTCGGAGGCCGGCCCGGGGAGCCGCACATCGAGCGAAAGGCTCGTGCCGTCGCGCGTGTACGCATAGCCGTAGCCGCCGGCCGGGAGCGTCTGGTTGTAGATCGAGGTGTTCTTTGGCGGCCTCTCCGACATCACGGCGATCCGCCGCGAGAGGGAGCCGTCGGCGGCTCGGACCCGGTAGCCCTTGCCCGTTGGAATCCCCCTGAAGACGACGCCGCCGAGGGTTCCGACCGGCTTCCTCGAGACGACCTTGCCCTTGCGCACGAGTCGCAGGCTGGTGCCGGGCTGGGCGTTGGTGACGTAGACCTGGTTGACGCTGCCGTGGACGTTGAGCGAGTTGGCCGCGGATGCCCCGGCAGGCGAGAGCGCGCACACCACGAGCGCCGCCGATGCCATCGGCACGATCGCCCACCTCAGCTTCCTCTCTCCCGCGCGACCCATCCCGCCGCCTTTCCTTGGCCTGCAGTGCTCGCGGTAGGTCGGCAGCATATGTTCTTTCTTGACATACCGGTCGGTATGTGATCAGATACCGAGCGGTATCTGAGATGGCCACCGCCACCGCCCACAAGCCGACCGCCCCGCCAGCTCGGAGCCCGTCGCTGCCACCGGGTCCAGATTGGTCGGTCCGACGTTCGACATGGCGCTGGTGGAGGCGCCCGCTCCAGACCCTCGAGGAGTGCCAGGCGCGCTATGGCGACATGTTCACCATCCGGATCGCCCACGAGGGCACCTGGGTGTTCGTCTCCGATCCGGAAGCGATCAAGCAGGTCTTCACCGGCGATCCACGCCTGCTCCACGCCGGCGCCGCGAACCTCGTGCTCCTGCCGGTGCTCGGCGAGCACTCGGTCCTGCTCCTGGATGAGCCCGAGCACATGGGCCAGCGCAAGCTGATGCTGCCGCCCTTCCACGGCAAGCGGATGAAGGCGTATGGCGATCTGATGGCGCGGGTTGCGGCGGACGAGATAGATCGCTGGCCAACGGACGCGCCGGTTCGGATGCGCCCTCGGATGCAGGCGGTGACCCTCGAGGTGATCCTGCGGGCGGTCTTCGGCGTCGACGAGGGCGAGCGCCTGAACCGGCTGCGCGATGAGCTCCGGCGGACGCTCAACATGCTCTCCGACCCGCGACGCGCGATGTTCCTGGTCGTGCTGGGACCGGAGCGGCTGCGGAAGCTCAGGCCGTTTCGGCGGTACCTCCAGCGGGTCGACGAGCTCCTCTTCGAGGAGATCCGCTCCCGCCGAAGCGCGCGCGATCTCGCCGAGCGGGACGACATCCTCTCCCTGCTGCTCCAGGCCAGCGACGAGGAAGGCCGCCCGATGAGCGACCGTGAGCTCCGCGACGAGCTGATGACGCTGCTCGTCGCCGGCCACGAGACGACCGCCACGGCCCTCTCCTGGGCGGTCGAGCTTCTCGCCCGCCATCCGGCCGAGCTCGAGCGCCTAGAAGCGGACGTCGCCGGCGGCGACGGCGCCTACCTCGACGCGGTGATCAAGGAGACGCTCCGCCTCCGTCCGGTGATCGCGCTCGTGCTGCGCAAGCTGATGGAGCCGATGGAGATTGGCGGTCGCCTGCTCCCAGCCGGCGCGTCGGTCGCGCCCTCGATCTACCTCGTCCACCGGAACCCGGAGGTCTATCCCGAGCCCGAGCGGTTCCGCCCTGAGCGCTTCCTCGAACAGCCGGCCGGGACCTATACGTGGATCCCGTTCGGGGGCGGGGTGCGGCGCTGCCTGGGAGGAGCCTTCGCCGAGTTCGAGATGGCCGTCGTCCTCCGCGAGCTCGTCGCGCGCCGCACCCTGCGCCCGGTCGACCGTAAGCCCGAGCACTCGGTGCGAAGCACGATCACCAACGTCCCCAACCGGGGGGCCGAGGTCCTGGCGATGCCGCGATGAGTGCCGCCGAGCACACCTTCCTCTTCTGCGACCTCGTCGGTTTCACCGCGCTCACCGACGCCGAGGGCGACGAGCGCGCGGCGGCCGTCGCCGCGGCGCTCCAGCTCCGCGTCCACGGGATCGCCGCGGACCATGAGGCGGAGGTCGTGAAGGCGATGGGCGACGCCGCGATGGTCCGCTGTGCCGATCCGGCGGCAGCGATCCAATTTGCACTCCGGCTGGTGAGGGATGTCGAATCCGATCCGGAGCTCCCGCCGGTCCGGGTCGGCGTCCACAGCGGGACGGCCGTTGCGCACGACGGGGACTGGTACGGCCGCGCGGTCAACGTCGCCTCCCGGCTCTGCTCCGTCGCCGCCGGCGGCGAGGTCCTGGTCAGCGAGAGCACACTGGCGGCGGCCAGCGGCCTGAGACGGATCAAGGTCGGCGAGCGGAGGCTGCACTGGCTGAAGAACGTGACGGAGCCGGTGGCGGCGCG
>JBKPTM010000009.1:0-4724 GCA_046765935.1 Actinomycetota bacterium
AATCCGGAGTGTGCGCGTAGTCGACCACCACGGCGAAGGGTTGCCCCTCATCGATCGACTCGAAGCGGCCGGGCAACTGCTCGGCGGAGGCGAGCGCCAACGCCGCCTTGGCGAGGTCGAGCCCCAGGGCGCGGGCCACCCCGAGCGCGGCCAGGGCATTGGCGACATTGAAGTCACCGGGCAGCGGGATCCGCACCTCGAGTTCGCCCTCGGGGGTGATGCAGCCGAACCGCGAGCCGGAGGCGTCGAAGGAGACGTCGCGGGCGCTCAGGTCCGCCTCATCGCCCGCCGCGGAGTAGGTGATGCAGTCACCGCCCGAGCCGGTCGTGAGATCGGCGGCCAGCCGCCTCCCGTAGGGATCGTCGAGGTTGATCACGGAGATCCCGCCCTCGAGCTCGACGATCGGGGCGCCGCCCTCGCTGGAGAAGAGGAGCCGCTTGGCCTCGAAGTAGTCCTCCATGTCGGCGTGGAAGTCGAGGTGGTCCTGGCTCAGGTTGGTGAAGACCTTGGCAGCGAAGTGGATTGCGTCGGCGCGGTGCAGGACGAGGGCGTGCGAGGAGACCTCCATCGCGCAGTACTCATCGCCCGACTCCAGCATGCGGTCGAAGGTGCGCTGCAGGTCGATCGCCTCGGGCGTCGTCCGCACCACCTCCTCGACCTGCCCTCCCACCACCTGCTGGACGGTGCCGAGGAGCCCGCAGCGGTGACCTGCCGACTCGAGCAGATGACGCACGAGGAACGCCGTGGTCGTCTTGCCGTTCGTGCCGGTGATGCCGACGACGCCCAGCTCCGAGGTCGGATCGCCGTTGAATGAGGCGGCGATCGGTGCCATCGCGGCGCGCGCGTCCTCGACCTGCGCCTGCGGCACGTCGAGGTCGAGAGGGCGCTCGACGACGAGCGCGGAGGCGCCGGCCTCGACGGCGGCCGGGGCGAAGTCGTGGCCGTCGGTCCGCTCGCCCGGAAAGCAGAAGAAGAGCGTTCCCGGACCGACCCGGCGGCTGTCGTAGGCCAGGTCGCGGACTTCGACGGTGGGGTCGCCGCGCAGCTCGGTAGCCACGCCGGACGCTCTGAGCAGCTCTCCCAGCTCCATGCCGGGCGATTCTAGGAGCGACCCGTCACGGACCCGGCGTCGGCCCGCCTAGTGAGGCGAGATGCCCAGGTACGGCAGGGCGAAGGCGGCGATCTGGCCGAAGACCGGCGCAGCGACGGCGCCGCCGACGTGCACGTACTGCGGCTCGTCGACGATCACCGCGACCAGCAGCTTCGGGTGCTGGGCGGGCGCGAAGCCGACGAAGGAGGCGACGTACTTCGTGTCCGAGTACGTCCCGTTCTCGACCTTCTGCGCGGTACCGGTCTTCCCGGCCAGGACGTAGCCCGGCACGCTGACGGCGGAGGCCGTGCCGCCCGGCTCGAGAACGCCCTCGAGCATCCGCCGGAGCTGCGCCGCGACCCGCGCGCTGATCACCCGATGCGGATCGGTGTCCTGCTCGGCCGGCTGTCCGCCGACCGACTTGATCAGCGTCGGCCGCCGCAGGATGCCCCCGTCGGCGATCGCGGCGTAGGCGGTCGCGATCTGCATCGGCGTCACCGAGAGCCCCTGGCCGATCGGCAGGTTGCCCATGGTCGAGCCCGAGTAGTCCTTCAGCGGCGGGACGATCCCTCGCTCCTCACCCGGGAAGCTCACCCCGGTCGGCTGGCCGAAGCCGAAGCGGTTGATCCACTGCGAGAAGCGGGTCGCTCCTTCCTTCATCCCGATGGTGATCGCGCCCACGTTCGAGGACTGGGCGAGGATCTGGGCCGTCGTCAGGGTGACCGCGCCGCGGGGGTGTGCCTCGCCGATGGTCCGGTCGTAGACGTGGATCTCGGGCGGCAGGTAGAAGCTCGAGTGCGGGGTGACCACATGGTCCGAGAGCGCGGAGGCAACGGTGAAGGCCTTGAAGGTCGAGCCGGGCTCGTACGTGAAGCCCGTGGCGCGGTTCTCCAGCTCCTCGGGCGATGCGGCCTGGAGGTCGTTGGGGTCGAAGCTGGGCCAGTTGGCCATCGCGAGGACCTCGCCCGTGTTCGGGTTCATCACGATCGCGCTGGCGCCCTTGGCGCCGTAGTGCTGGGCCGCCTCGTCGAGCGCCTCCTCGGTCTTGCCTTGGATCGCCGCGTCGATGGTCGTCTGGATGTCCTCGCCGACGCTCGCGGGCTCCACGGTCTCCATGCGCAGCGGTCGCCCGAGCGCGTCGTGGACGACGTCCTGCTCTCCGTTCGATCCGCCGAGGACGTCGTTCTCGGAGTGCTCGAGCCCCGTGAGGCCCTGGTTATCGGTGCCGACCGCTCCGATCACCTGTGAGGCGAGGTCGCCCTGCGGGTAGAGCCGGCGGCTGGTCGGGACGGTCGAGATGCCCGCGATGTCGAGCTTCTTGATCTTGGCGGCGGTGCTCGCGTCGACCTTCCGCGCCAGGTACTCGAAGCCGGAGCTGCGGTTGCCGAGCTTCGAGACCAGGTCGGTGGTCGGCACCCCGAGGAGATCGTGGAGCCGCAGCGCCGTCTGCCCGACGTTCTCGACCTGGTACGGGGTCGCGATCACGTCCGCGGCGTCCTCGGATGCGGCCAGCACCTTGCCGTTGCGATCGAGGACGCGGCCCCGCTGGCCGGGAACCGTCACCTGCGTGACCTGCTGACTGTGCGCCTCGGCGCGAAGGGCCCCGCCCCTCACCCCCTGCAGCCAGAACGAGCGGACGATCGCGAACGAGAGAATCAGCAGGAACCCACAGAAGAGCAGTCCCAGTCGGCGGTCGATCCCCCGCATCGCGCTAGAGCCCCACGCCTCCGGTCGTTCCGGTCGAGGACCCGCTCGAGCTGTCGCTGCCCGAGGACGTATCGGTGCCGGCTGTGGCACCGCTCGCGCCGCCGCCAGTGATGGGCGTGGTGCTCGGCGGCACCGTTGTGACGGGTGCGGCCGTGGTGGGTGTCTCGGCCGTCGTTGTGGTTGGGTCGGTCGAGGTGGGTACCGGCGCATACGAGGTGCCCGGGGCCGGGTAGCTCGAGGGCTGGCTCGGCGCCAGCAGGAAGCCGTCGGTGGCGAGGAGGTGCGCAACGCGCCGGGCATCGGCGCTGCGGGCGCTCACGAAGGTGATCTGCTGCGGGTCGGGGTTCGCGAGACCGAGCCTCGCCGCCTCCGCCTCGACCTTGATCGCGGAGAGCCTCTCATCGATCTGGGCCTGAAGGGAGGAGACCTCGTTCTTCAGCTCGTCGATTTGCAGCGAGGTCTGGCCCGAGCCCGCGGTGAGGCTGAGGCTGAGCACGTTGAGCGCCACGATCCCGCCGAGCAGCGCGCAGAGGACCGCGATCCAGCCACGGCCGCGGGTGAGGCGGACGATCAGGCTCGAGTCGGAGAAATCGCGGACGGCGCCGGCGCTCCGCATCGCGGCCTGCGGGAAGAGCGCGGCTCCGGCCATGGCGGGTCTGATCAGCCTGCCGGCGGGTGCCCGCGTGGCGCGGGGCGCGGAACGACGTGTTCCGGCTGAGGACTTCTGCGGCCGCGTCCGCCGCTTCGCCGGCGCGGGCTTCCGGCGCGGCTTGCGTCGCGGCGCCGGCCTCGCTGCCGGTGCGCTGCGTGCCGTAGCGGCTTCCATCAGCCGGCGTCCTCCGCCTCGCGGATCTTGAGCGCCGCCCGCAGGTGGGCGGAGCCGGCGCGCGGGTTGCGCTCGAGCTCCTCCGTTCCGGGTGAGACGGCGCGCTTGGTGAGCAGCTCGGCCTCGGGCTCCCGTCCGCAGACGCACACCGGGAGCTCCGGAGGGCAGACGCAGCCGCGGGCCCGGTCGGCGAGGAAGCGCTTCACGCGCCGGTCCTCCAGCGAGTGGAAGGAGATCGCGCCCAGCCGGCCCTCGACCTTGAGGATGGCCCAGGCCAGCGGAAGCGCCCGGTCGAGCGCATCCAGCTCGCCGTTGACGGCGATCCGGATCGCCTGGAATGTCCGCTTCGCCGGGTGCCCGCGCCCGAATCGCTCCGAGGGCGGGATCGCGGCCTTGATCGCGGCGACGAGCTGGGCGGTCGTCTCGATCGGGCGCCGCTTGGTGATCTCGCGGGCGATGGAGCCGGCGCGGCGCTCCTCGCCGAGCTCGCGAATGGCAAGCGCCAGCCGGTCCTGGGGCCATTCGTTGACGACGGTCGCGGCCGAGAGGCTCTGAGTGGGATCCATCCGCATGTCGAGCGGCGCGTCGTAGGCGTAGGAGAAGCCGCGCTCCCAGGCGTCGACCTGCATCGAGGACATGCCGAGGTCGAACACGATCCCGTCGGGCCGCACACCTTCGCCGCGCAATCCCTCCAGGGCGGCGACGAAGTCGGCGCGCAGGAACCGGGCCCGGCAGGGCACCTCGGAGGAGAACCGCCTCCAGCGCTCCTCGGAGGCGGGGTCGCGGTCGACCGCGATCAGCTCGCCCTCGGCGCCGAGGCGCTCGGCGATCAGGCGGGCGTGGCCGCCTCCCCCGAAGGTGCAGTCGACGAAGGTCTCGCCCGGGCGCGGCTCGAGCAGGTCGATCAGCTCCTCGGCGAGGACGGGTTGGTGTTCCTGCGGCACGTAAGAAAGGTTCGTAGATCCGGCGGCGGTGTTTGTGGCCGCCGAATATGTGGGGCTTCCCACTACGCGATGTGTGGCGGTACCCACCTCAGCCTCCTCGCTCGTCCTCGGAGAGGTTCTCCGCGACGCCCGAGACCTCTTCCGCCATCTCCTTCTC
>JBKPTM010000010.1:0-2485 GCA_046765935.1 Actinomycetota bacterium
CGCCTCGAGGGCTCGATGGGCGAGCGGATCGATGGGGCGAAGGGGCGTCGCCTCGTCGGTCACTAGTGATCAAGTTATGCGCCGCGGCGGACGTACGTACGATCACTGGATGCTCAAACGAGTCGCCGGCGCGATCGCGGCCGGCGCGATCCTCCTTCTGGTCGGGTGCGGGAACAGCCAGGACGACCAGGCCCCGGCCTCGTGCCTGGTCGGCAACGCGGCCTATCTCAGGGCCCTCGAGCGTGCCCCGGCGCCCGTCCTGCTTGGGAGCACGACGCCGATCTCCGACTGCCTCGTGCCCGAGCAGACCCAGGGGCAGCTAGCCAGCATCGGAGAGGAGATGATCGTCGCCGCGACCAAGCTGAACGCCGAGTCCCGGCGCGACCCCTCTGGGAAGGCGCCGGTCGAGCTCGGCTACCTGCTCGGCGCCGCGAGCAAGGGCGCCGATCCGATCCACACAGACCTGGTCAGGCGGCTCAACTCCTCCGCTCACTTCAGCGAGTCCGGCGGGGCCCTGCCGGCGAGCTTCGAGCGCGGCTTCGGCCGCGGCTACCAAGCGGGACGCAGCTCCGGCTAGGTAGCCTCCGAGACAATGGAGGCGAAGACCACCGATCAGCTCTGGGGCGGCGAGACCACGAAGGCGGTCGAGAACTTCCAGATCTCAGGTCACCCGGTCCCGGCACCGGTGATCCACTGGCTGGGGCGGATCAAGGCCGCCGCGGCTCGTGCCAACGCCGAGCTGGGGAAGCTCGATCCCGACCTCGCCGAGAAGATCGCGAAGGCCGGCGATGAGGTCGCGGCCGGAGAGCACGACGACCAATTCCCGATCGACGTCTTCCAGACCGGGTCGGGCACCTCCTCGAACATGAACGCGAACGAGGTGATCGCGGAGCTCGCCGGCGACGAGGCCCACCCGAACGACCACGTCAACATGGGCCAGTCCTCGAACGACGTCTTCCCCTCCGCCGTGCACCTGGCGGCGCTGGGCGAGGTGCATTCCGACCTCCTGCCCGCCCTCGACGAGCTGCGCGCGGCGCTCGAGCGCAAGGCGGATGAGTTCGCCGATCTGGTGAAGACCGGGCGCACGCACCTGATGGACGCGGTCCCGGTCACCCTCGGCCAGGAGTTCGCCGGCTACGCGACTCAGGTCAGGCTCGGCGCCGAGCGGGTTCGCTCGACCCTGGGGCGCGTAGGGCAGATCCCGCTGGGTGGAACGGCGACCGGGACAGGCCTGAACACCCATCCCGAATTCGCCGCGAAGGTCCGCGAGCAGCTCAGCTCCGACACCGGCCTGGACATCTCCGAGCCCGCCGACCCATTCGAGGCACAGGCCAATCGCGATGCGCTGGTCGAGCTCTCCGGGGCCCTCAAGACCGTGGCCGTCTCGCTGCTCAAGATCGCCAACGACCTCGCTCTGATGGGCTCAGGCCCGCGGGCCGGCCTCGCCGAGCTCAGGCTCCCTGAGCTCCAGAAGGGCTCCTCGATCATGCCGGGCAAGGTCAATCCGGTCATCCCGGAGGTCGTCATCCAGGTCGCGGACCAGGTGATCGGCAACGACGCCGCGATCACGATGGCCGGTAGCCAGGGGCAGTTCGAGCTCAACGTCAGGGTGCCGCTGATCGCCCGTAACCTGCTCGACTCGATCAAGCTGCTGGCCGCAGCCTCGCGCGCGCTGGACGAGAAGTGCGTCAGCGGAATCGAGCCGAACGAGGAGATGCTCGAGCGCCACCGAGAGGCGAACCTGATCGTCGCGACGGCGCTCAATCCGCACATCGGCTACGACAAGGCGGGCGAGATCGTCAAGGAGGCGGCCGCGTCAAACCGCTCGATTCGCGAGGTCGCGAAGGAGATGGGCGTCGACGAGAAGATCCTCGACGAGGCGCTCGACCATCGCAAGATGGCCCGCCCGCACGACTGAGCTCAGCTCAGCGCTTCTTCTTCTTCTTGCACTTCTTCTTCGCGGCGGCGGCGTGGTGGTGCTTCTTTTTCTTCTTGCACCTCTTCTTCGCGGGCGTTGATGCCGGTGGCGCGTTGCCGGTGGGCGGCGGATTGCCGGCTGCCGGTGGGCCCGGCGACAGCGAGGTCAGCAACGTGATCGAGTTCGAGTCGTAGTTGGCGACGGCGCCGTCGTCCCTGGCGTCGGCGTCGAATGAGCCTGTGGCAACTGCGCTTGGGGCGTTTCCGACCGCAGATGAGGTGTCCGCCGTGAGGCCGCCGTTTCCGTCGGAGAGGATCACCGTCGCAGTCCCGCCGCCGCGATTGGCTGTGATGCCATCCGGATCTCCGTCGCCATCCAGATCGCCCATCGCGATCGCGACCGGCTCAGCTCCAGTCACCTGGAAGCCTCCGGGGTCGAAGGCCTGACCGTCGGTCCTTCCGTAGAACGGCCACACCTGATCCGGGCCCTGATTCGCGATCAGCATGTCCGGTTCGGCGGCGTTTCCCGGATTCGAGCTTCCGGGATTCAAGGCACCAACCACTACCG
>JBKPTM010000011.1:0-12002 GCA_046765935.1 Actinomycetota bacterium
GCGGGGGTCGCCTGTGGCCTCAAGGACGGTGGCGCCACCGACGTCGGGGTCTTGACCTGCGACGAGCCCGAGGTGCGCTCGGCTCTTGCTCTGACTCGAAACGCGGCCGCGGCCGCGCCGGTTCGGGTGTGCGAGAACGACTGCGACCAGAGCGCGATCCGCGCTGTGGCAGTCAACTCCGGGAACGCCAACGCCGCGACGGGCGAGCAGGGCTACAGCGACGCCCTGGCGATGCGAGACGCCGCGGCGGAGGCGCTGCACGTCGAGCCGCGCACGGTGGCGGTGGCGGAGACCGGGACCATCGGGGTGCCGCTCGATATCGAGGCGGTGACGACCGGCGTGCTCGAGGCGGTGGAGGGGCTCAGTGCGGCCGGCGGCGACGACTTCGCGCAGGCGATCATGACCACTGACAGGGGCCCCAAGCGCTGCACCGTCCGCGCCGGAGGAGTGATGGTCTCGGCGCAGGCCAAGGGCGCCGGGATGATCGAGCCGGGCTTCGCGACGATGCTCTGCTTCGTCCAGACCGACGCCGAGGTGGAGGATCCCGACGGCGCCCTGCGCGCGGCGCTCGCCGGATCGATGGAGCGGATCACCGTCGACGGTCAGATGAGCACCAACGACACGGTGCTCCTCCAGGCGACGGGCACGGCGGGCGCGCCTCTTCCCGAGGGACTGCTCGACGCCGTCCTGCTGCAGCTCGCGCTCGAGATCGTCGCCGACGGGGAGGGCGCCACCCGGGTCGGGCGCGTGGAGGTCACCGCCGCCGCCGACGAGGACGAGGCCGAGCGGGTCGCCCGCGCCATCGCCAACTCGCCCCTCGTCAAGACCGCTCTCTTCGGGCGGGACTCGAACTGGGGCCGGATCGCGCAGGCGGCGGGCATGGCGCTCGCCGGGGAGGAGGTGGATGAGCTCGGTCCCGACCGCATCCAGGCGGCGGAGCTGGCGTCGGACGCGCCCGAGGCCGAGCTCTCGATCCGCCTCGGCCGGGGCGACGCGAGCGCCCACGTCTACTTCAGCGACCTGACCCACGACTACATCCGGATCAACGCGGAGTACACGACATGACGTCCTCGGTAGAGACCCTGCTGGAGGCTCTTCCGTACATCCGCGAGTTCCACGGGCGGACGATCGTGATCAAGTACGGCGGCGCCGCGATGCGCGACGAGGAGCTCCGCGAGGCCTTCGCCCGCGACGTCGTCCTCCTCAAGTACGTGGGGATGAACCCGATCATCGTCCACGGCGGCGGCCCCGAGATCACCCACTACATGGAGCGGATGGGGATGGAGGTGAAGTTCGTCGGCGGGCTGCGCGTGTCCGATGCCGAGACCGTCGAGGTGGCGAAGATGGTCCTGCTCGGCAAGATCAACTCGGACATCCTCACCCGGCTCAACCGCCACGGCCAGCGCGCGGTCGGGCTGGGCGGCGAGGACGGGTCGCTGTTCGAGGTTCGGCCGGTCGGCAGCTCGGAGGACGTCGGCTTCGTTGGTGAGATCGAGAAGGTGAACGTCGACGTGATCGAGCACATCGCCGAGGACTACATCCCGGTGATCGCCTCGGTCGGTACCGATCGCGACGGCGCCTCCTACAACGTCAATGCGGACGAGGCGGCCGGCAAGGTCTCCGCGGCGATGGCCGCCCACAAGGCGATCTTCCTCACCGACGTCGACGGCTGGCTGCACGATCCCGAGGATCCGGAGTCGCGCATCTCGGAGGCGACGGCGGACGAGGTGAGCGCGGCGCTGGAGGGAATCGAGGGCGGAATGCGGCCCAAGCTCGCGGCCTGCGTCGAGGCGATCGGGGGCGGGGTGGAGGCCGCGCACATCGTCGACGGGCGGCGGCCGCACACGCTGCTGCTCGAGCTGTTCACCGACGCAGGCATCGGAACGAAGATCACGGCGTGAATGCAGCGTCCGTGAGCCTCGCTGAACTTCAGGAGCTCGATGCCCGCTGGGTGATGCAGACCTATCCGCGCGCGCCGGTTCAGTTCGTGCGCGGCGAGGGGGCACGGCTATGGGATTCCGAGGGCAAGCCGTACCTCGACTTCCTGGCGGGGATCTCGGTCTGCTCCGTCGGCCACTGCCATCCCGCCGTCGTGGAGGCGGTGCGCGAGCAGGTCGGCACGCTCACCCACACTTCCAACCTCTACCTGACCGAGCACGGCATCCGGCTGGCGCAGCGCCTCTGCGAGTCGAGCCTCGGCGGCAGGGCGTTTCTCTGCAACTCGGGCACCGAGGCGAACGAGTGCGCGATCAAGCTGCTCCGCAAGCATGCGCATGGCCGGGGAATCGCGGCACCCGAGATCGTCGTCCTCGAGGGCGCCTTCCACGGGCGGACGATGGGATCGCTCTCAGCCACGCCCGGCCTCGCCACGAACGAGAGCTTCGCGCCGTACCTGCCGGGATTCCGGACCGTCCCGCGCGACGACTCCGATGCGCTCCGGGCGGCCGTCGGGGAGAGCAGCGCGGGCGTGCTGCTCGAGCCGATCCAGGGGGAGACTGGGGTGAACGTGATCGGTGACGAGATGATCGTCGCCGCCCGGGAGGCCTGCGATACGGCGGGCGCCCTGCTCGCATTCGACGAGATCCAGACCGGCATGGGGAGGACCGGATCGCTCTGGGCCTATGAGCAGCTGCCCGTGCGCCCGGACCTGATGACCAGCGCGAAGGCGCTGGGCGGAGGGCTGCCGGTCGGTGCTTGCGTCACCACTCCGGAAACCGCCGACGTCCTGGAGCGGGGCGACCACGGCTCGACCTTCGCCGGCGGTCCTCTGGTCGCGTCGGCCGCGCTGGCCGCGTTCGACGTACTGGACGACGGAGAGCTGCTGCGCCGGGTCCGCGACCTGGGGAAGACGTTCTGTGACGGGCTCGAGTCGATCGAAGCCATCGCCGAGGTCCGCGGCCGCGGCCTGATGATCGCCGCCGAGCTCCGGGACGTCGACGCGAAGGACGTCGCGGCGCGCTGCCTCGACGAGGGCCTGATCGTCAACCCGATCGGCGATCGCACGCTGCGCTTCCTGCCGCCCCTGGTGATCGAGGAGTCGGACGTCGACGAGGCGCTCGAGGTCCTCCGCCGAGTACTGGACTAGAGTCGCGCGCGATGGACACGCGGACGCGCTGGATCGTCGGTGTGCTGGTCGCCCTGGTGATCGGGCTCGGTGTCGCGCTGATCATCGTCGCCGCGGATGACTCGAACGACTCGGGGGACTCGGGCTCGGGGACCAGCCCGGCCACCGCCACGCTCACCGAGCCAACGATGACGAGCGCGCCCACCACGACCTCCTCGACGACGACGACCAACGGCGGCACCGGCGTCCCCGGCGGGACGACGTCCGGCCCGAACGGCCAGGGCGGGCTCTAGCCCTCCTCCCTACGGGGTGGTCGTGGTCTGGTAGGTCGTCGACGTCCCGTAGGTCGTCGTGCCGCCGGTGCCGTAGGTGTCGTGGGCCGATCCCCCGGCAGTGTGCTTGCCGTGGAACGAGGACAGCTCCGGCAGGGTCGAGGGAACCTCGAAGTCGGGGCAGTCGCTTCCCTGGGCGGCTTGCATGAACGACCGCCAGATCGGTCCCGAGGTAGGCCCACCGAAGCCAGTCGAGGCACGCGACAGCGGGTGGCCGGTCCAGACGGCGGTCGAGTAGAGCGGCGTGTAGCCGACGAACCAGGCGTCGGAAAGGTCCTCACTGGTGCCGGTCTTGCCGGCCTCCGACTGACAGCCCATGTACGTGTAGCCGGCGCCGGTGCCGCTGGTGATCACTCCCTCCAGCACCTTCGTCACCTCGTAGGCCTCACCCTCGGTCAGGACGCGCTTCCCCTCGTCCGCGCTCGGTTCGTCCACCTTGCCGCTCGGAAAGACGACCCGGTCGATCGCCGTCGGGTCGTGATGGACCCCGCCGCTCGCGAGGGTCGCGTAAGCATCCGCCTGTTCGAGCGGCGTGACGCCGACGCTGAGACCGCCGATCGCGTCGGCCGGAGGAATGAAGCAATGGGGGCCGACCTTGCAGGGGATGTCGCGTACGCCCTTGACCCCGAGCGGCGAGGTGATCCCCATCGAATATGCGGTCTTGGCGATGTTGGCGGGGCCCACGTCGAGCCCGAGCTGTGCGAAGACCACGTTGACCGAATCCCAGGTCGCCTGGGTGAGGGCCATCGTGCCGCCGCCCTGCTCGGCGTTGTTGACCGTCCAGGTCGAGCCGCCCGGGATCTCGAGTGTCTTCGGCGAGCTGCCGTCGTAGTAGGTGGTGTCGGGATCGATGCCCTGCCTGATCGCCGTCGTCAGGTCATAGACCTTGAACGAGGAGCCGGGCTGTCGCTGAGCGTGGGCGGCGAAGTTGAACTGGCTGTTCTCCGAGTAGCGCTGGGTCGAGGCCAGCGCGACGATCTTGCCGTTCTCGGGATTGACGGATGCGAGCGCCGACGCCGGGCCACCACCGGAGTAGCAGACCGAGCAGGAGTCCACGGCGTTCTGCGCTGCCTCCTGGAGCCGGGGGTCGAGGGTGGTATAGACCTTGAGACCGCCGTTCTGGACCGTGTTGACCCCATAGCGGTCCTGGAGCTCCTGCTTGACGAGGTCGAAGATGTAGGGCTGGCTGATGCGGCTGTACTTGTGTCCCGGGTCGAGACCCAGGCCCTGGTCCGCGACCTCGGTGTATTCACTGGCGGTGATGTCCCCCTGCTGTCGCATCGCCTGCAGCACCTCGTTGCGCCGGGCGAGGGCCGCCCGCGGGTTGAGCAGCGGGTTGTACTGAGAAGGCGCCTGCGGCAGTCCGGCGATCATCGCCGCTTCGGGGAGCGTGAGGTCCCGGGCGTGCTTTGAGTAGTAGGTCTCGGCGGCCGCCTCGACGCCGATCGCGGTGGCGCCGTTGTTTGTTCCATAGGGGGCGGTGTTGAGGTACTTGGTCAGGATCCAGTCCTTGGAGTGCTGGTCCTCCTCCTCGTTGGCGAGGTGCGCCTCGATGATCTTGCGCCGCAGCGTGTCCTGAGGGTCCTCGATGTAGAGGTTGCGGACGAGCTGCTGGGTGATGGTCGAGCCGCCCTGCTGGGGCTTGCCGCCGGCGACGAGGTCCTCCCAGCCGGCGCGGATGATCGCCGAGGGGTCGATGCCGCCATGGCTGTAGAACCGCTTGTCCTCGATGGCGACCGTCGCGTCCTTGAGGTCCTGCGGGATCCTCGCGCTGCCGATTGGCTGCCGGATGTTGTCGGAGTGGATCACCCCGATCAGGGAGCCGTCAGCCGCGTAGACCTTCGAGACGGCTCCCTTGGTGATCGGATGCAGCGAGGCGATCGAGGGCGCCGAGTTGTACACGCTGATCACCCATACGCCAGCCCCGACCACCCCGATCCCGACCACGGTTAGGGGAACGGCGAGGGCCAGGAGGAGCTTCTTCCTGCCCGAGGTCTTAAGCCGTTGGCGCCGTCTGCGAGCTCGCTGCGTCATGCGGTTCCAAAAGGTAGATGGCTTGCTTGAGCCGCTACGGCGCCACCCACCTGCCCTCTCCCGAGATCGCGAACAGGTCGATCCGCGAGAGCTTCGCGAAGACGGCGTACCGGTGTGAGGCGCTGTAGGGCGGGTGGCACGCGGTCAGCACGAGCTGGTCGTACCCGACGGGCTTGAGGATTCCCACGTCGCTCGGGTCGACGACCTCGTGCCTCTGGACGGTGTAGGTGAAGGCGGCGTAGGGCATCTCGATCCGGACCTCGTCGCCGGCCTCGATCTCGTCGATGTGCCGGAAGGGCGCCAGGTAGGTGGTCCGGTGACCGGCGATCGCGACCGTTCCCGGCTGCCCGGGCAGCGGGGTGTTCGTGTAGTGGCCGGGGCCCTTCTGCAGCGAGGAGGTGTCGGTGCCCTGGACGACCACCATGTCGAGGCCGATGCGATCGACCTTGATCCGGCCGATCGCGTGTCCCTCCTGGAGATGGGGCTCGAAGCGGTCGGCGAGGATGCGCGCCTTCGCTGCGCTGCCGCTCACGCCGGAGATTGCGGCCAGGTCCGCGGCGCTGGGGTATTGGGCCTCGAGGTCCTTGAGCTGGTCCTCCGCCTTGCCTTGCTCGTGCGAGCCGTAGGCGGCCGAGATCGGCTCCTGCCAGACGAGCGTCAGTCCGGCATCGGCGAGAACCACGATCCCCGCCGTGATCAGCATCGTCGAGACGATCCGTACCGCCCGCTGCACCGCCCGGATTCTCGCAGCGCGGTCTGAGCGAACCCGCCACACTTCCCGCCTTATGGCCGAAGAGGCACCCCGCATAGCTTCGTACCAGGCCGACCCCGCGCAGGTCGGGCGCGTGCTCCTGCTCTATTCCGGCGGGCTCGACACGAGCGTGATGCTGAAGTGGATCCAGGAGCGCTACGGCGCGGAGATCGTCACCCTCACCGTGAACCTCGGCCAGCCGGGCGAGGACTGGGAGGTGGTCACCGGGAAGGCCCAGCAGCTGGGCGCCGTCGAGACGGTGCTAGTGGACGCGCGGGAGGAGTTCGCCGACGAGTACGTGCTCCGGGCGATCAAGGCGAACGCGCTCTACGGCGGTGGCTATCCGCTCTTCACGGCCCTCGGCCGCCCCCTGATCGGCAAGCTGGCCGTGCAGGCCGCTCGCGAGCATGGCTGCGACACGATCGCGCACGGTTGCACCGGCAAGGGCAACGACCAGGTGCGGATCGAGGCCACCATCTCGACCCTCGACCCCGGGCTGAAGATCCTCGCGCCGGTCCGCGAGTGGCAGATGGGGCGCGAGGAGGAGATCGCCTACGCGCGCGACAACGGGATCCCCGTGAAGGGCGGTACCGAGGTCTCGCCCTACTCGATCGACGACAACCTCTGGGGCCGCTCCTCCGAGGGGCGGACGATCGAGGACCTGGACGAGGCGGCGCCCGACGACGTCTTCCAGCTGGTCACCAGGCCGGAGGAGGCGGCGGACGAGGCGCAGGTCGTCACCTTGGGGTTCGAGCACGGCCGCCCGGTCTCACTCGACGGCGAGCGGCTCGGGCTCGTCGAGCTGCTCGAGCGTGCCACGGAGATCGGCCAGCGGCACGGGGTCGGCATCGTCGACCACATCGAGGACCGGGTGGTCGGCCTCAAGGTGCGCGACGTCTATGAGGTGCCGGCCGCCGCGATCGTGCTCACCGCGCATCGCGAGCTCGAGAAGCTCGTCTGCACGATCCACCAAAACAACTTCAAGGGCGCGCTGGAGAGCCAGTGGGCCTACCTCTGCTACGCGGGACTCTGGCTCGAGCCGCTGCGCGGCGACCTCGACGCCTACATGGACTCGGTAAACGAGTGGGTCACGGGGGAGGTGGCGCTGAAGCTCTACCGGGGCAGCGTCACGCCCGTGAGCCGGCGGTCGCCCTACGCCCTGTACGACCGCACACTTGCATCTTTCGGCGAATCCGGGGGAGAGTTCTCACAGCACGCGAGCCCCGGGTTCATCGAGCTGTTCACGATGCAGAGCCGGCTGGCTCACAGGATCCGAGAGGAGGCCGACGAGTGATCTACAAGCTGATTGGCAGGCTGGTCGTCCAGGCGCTGAAGCTTCGTTACGGACGTGAGATTCGAATCGCGGCGGGGGCGGCGGTGGCCTTGGCCGGGCTTGGGATCGGCGCCTACCTGGCCGCCCGCGAGGACGACGAGGAAGCCGCCTAGAAGCCCTTGCCCCCCGGCAGCATGTGCGTGTGCTCCGAGCCCGGGATGAACGACGCGCGAGCCCCATTCATCCGCAGCGCGTGGGCGCGACGCGCCCTTTCGTGACGACGTTGCCGGATGCCCTCGCGGAGCAGCGACAGACGGCTGACCTGTGGCTTCCGGGTATGGCCGGTGCGAATTCCGATTGTTCCCGCATGTGCCTCCATTGCCGCTCCTCTCGGTCGTTTATCCATAAGACCGGTCATTGCTCGACGACTCATCGGAGACCCTCGGAGGCCGGCGCAGGCGCTCGCAGGCTCCCGCCGAGCCGCCGCCGGACCCGGCTGACCAGCCCGCGACCACGCCCCAGCTGACCCGCCCTCTTCGCGAGCAGCGAGCGGACCTCGGCCGTGGGGAGGAACGGGTCGGCGATCGACTCTCCGGTCGCCAGGGAGCGTGCCGCGAGCAGCCGGCCGTCGACGACCCCGCCGATCAGCGGAGCGACCGGCACCTCGGCCGTGTCGAGCTCGGCGAGACGGGCGATGGCCGCGCCGTCTGCGAGCCCCAGCAACCTGATCTCGATCGTGTCCCGGTGGGTCATTGCCACTGCATGGTCGCCTGGATGGCGTATCAGCGCAACATGGATTCCTTCTCAACCTGATAAGTTGTTCTTATGCTCGATGTTCGGCGGCTGAGGGTGCTCCGAGAGGTGATCGCCCGCGGCTCCTTCTCAGGGGCGGCGGAGGCGCTCCATCTCTCGCAGTCCGCGGTGAGCCAGCAGATCGCTGTGCTCGAGCGCGAGGTGGGTATCCCGCTGCTCGAGCGCACGAGCGACGGGCCGAAGCTCACCTCCGCCGGCGAGGCGCTGATGGAGCATGGCGATGCCGTGATGTGCCGGCTCGAGGAGGCCGAGCGCGAACTCGCCCAGATCGCCGGGCTGGAGGGCGGGCGGCTGCGGCTGGGGAGCTTCTCGACGGCGAACGCCACCCTGATCACCCCGGCCCTCGGCCGTTTCCGGCAGCGCTTCCCGAAGGTCGAGCTCGAGTTCGTCGAGGCGGATCCAGAGGTCACCTATCCCGGGCTGAAGCGCGGCGACTTCGACCTGATCATCGCCTTCGACTACCCGGAGTTCCCGCTCGACTTCTCCCGAGACGTGGAGGCGGAGTTGATCCTCGAGGAACCGATGCGAGTGGCGTTGCCGCCCGGCCATCCACTCGCCGCCGCGAAGTCAGTGCGGATCGAGGACCTCGCCGAGGAGGACTGGCTCTGCGGCTCAGAGCCCGACTCGTGTCGGTTCCAGGTGATCAATATCTGTCGCGAAGCCGGGTTCGAGCCGCGCATCAGCTTTCAGAGCGAGGACTACGGGGTGATCAAGGGCTTTGTCGCGGGCGGCTTGGGCGTTGCGGTCCTGCCTGAGCTGGCGGGCGATCATCCCGGGATCGAGCTGCGGACCGTGCGTGGGCAGAAGCCGGTGCGCAGGGTCTATGCGGTGACGCGGGAGAGCGAGGCGCGACCTCCGGCAGCCGAGCAGATGGTGGGTGTGCTGCGTGAGGTCTGCCGCGAGTACCGCGAGGGGACGCAGCTCCGCGCGGCCGCCTGACCTGCACGATTTCTTGCACCAGACCGGCGTGGACTCTGGGGCGCGACCCGCGGGCCGTGCCTGTGAGAGCGTTCGCTACGGTTCCTGGCTCGATAGAGCCGAGTCCCTGGATTCAGGGAGCGGGGGACCCAAAAAGGCGGTTGACCAGGCCGCCGGGGGCGAATCGCCGGCCATGCAGCTCCGGCGTAACGCGACTCCTTTCCGCGTGAGCCCGTCAGCTAACCCCGCAGGCATCGAAGGAGATGACGGCAGCGCACACATCCGCGAGCAGCACGACCCGCGAACGCACCCAGCGTTTGCAGCGGCGACGCCGTGGCGTGCTCGGGCTGGTCTGCGCGGCCGGCATCCTCGTGGGAATCGGCGTGAGCCTCGCGGGTGCCGCGGACCCGTCGCTCAAGGACCGGATCGACTCCGCCCGCTCGAACGCGGGCCAGCTCTCCGATCGCGTCACAGCGCAGAGCGAGCGGATCGCCTCGCTCACGCAGCAGGCACACCAGGCCGGCGCGCAGGCGATGGTCGTGGCCGCGCAGGTGGAGACCGCGGAGGCGCGCTCGCGCGACCTGGCCGCCGAGCTCCAGGCCGCCGAGCGGCAGCTCGACCGGTTGCGAGCCCAGTACGCGGCGGCCGTCAAGCAGCTCGATGAGCGCCTGGTCTCGATCTACGAGAGCGATGCCCCCGACGAGCTGACGATCCTGCTCAACGCCAACGGCTACGACGACCTCGCCACCCGCTCCGCCTATCTCGACGCACTCCATAACGCGGACCGGCGGGTCGCCGAGCGCGTGGCGACGCTGCGCGACCAGGTCGCCGACCACGTCCACCACGTCACCGACGTCAAGCAGCAGGTCGACGATGAGGCCCAGCAGCTGACAGCCGCGAGGGCGAACCTGGTGGCGAGCCAGCAGACCGCGAATCAAGCCGCCTCAGCGGTGACTAGCGCGCGATCGCAGACCGAGGCGTCGCTGTCCGACACCAACGACGAGATCGCCGATCTTCAGCAGCAGATCGAAGCGCAGCGGGCAGCCGTCGGCACGGGCGCCGGCGCTCCCGCCTACCTGGGTGGCCCATACGCGATCCCCACCTACATCGTCATGTGCGAGTCCGGTGGCAACTACCACGCGCTCAACCCCTCCAGCGGGGCGGGCGGCGCGTACCAGATCCTGCCGTCGACCTGGCGAGCCTACGGCGGCGAGGGCGCCCCGCAGGACGCCCCCAAGGCCGAGCAGGACCGGATCGCCTCCGAGATCTGGCGAGACTCGGGCCCGAGCGCCTGGGCCTGCGCCTAGCCGGCCGCTACCGCAGGAACTCCTCGAGCACCGGCGCGATGGCCTCGGCTGAGGCGGCGTGGTCCTGGCCCTCCAGGGTCCGGTAGGTGACGTCCGGCAGCAACCTGACCAGCGCCGTGGCTGAGTTGCGCACCCACTCCGGGCTGTTGCCCCCGTCCATCACCAGGGTCGGGACCGTCACCGAATCGCGCCACTCGGCCGGGAGCGGCTCGCCGTGCATGCTCCCCCTCAGCATCACCCGCCCGTCGTAGGAGACGGTGTGGGCGAGTGGCTCCATCGAGGCGACCATCGGCGACTCCAGCATCCCCTCGACCATCTCCGGGGGCATGCCGACGGCCTCCGTCATGAAGTAGGAGACCACCTCGCGACGCTTCCCGGCCCCGACGAGCTCCTCGAGGTGCTCGATGTAGTCATCGGGCAGCGGCGGCCTGCTCGCATCGATGATGTACGGCGGCTCATAGACCGCGAGCCTCGAGACCGAGACGCTGCGCGCGGTGGTCTCGAGCGCGAGCGCTCCGCCGGACGAGTGCCCGAACAAAGCCGCGGAGCCACCGGCGGCGTCGATCACGGCTTCCAGGTCCTCGACCTCGCGCTCGACGGCGTACGGCGGCGTGTCTCCGCTGTCGCCTCGACCGCGGCGGTCGTAGGTGTAGACGGTGAAGCCGTCGGCGAGCCGTTCGGCCAGCTCGGCTCCGGACTGACGTGTGTTCCACGCTCCGCCGACGATGATCAGCGGCGGCCCCTGGCCGACGCGCTCGTAGGCGATCTCTGTTCCATCTGCTGACTTGATCCGCTCGGCGACTGTCATCTCCTTCTCCTCGCTCGGGTTTCGAGAAGAGAGACCGCCTCCGGGCGGGGAATTAATCGGAGTCGGCGATCGCCCGCAGGTCCTTGGGTCGCACCAGCACGTGGAGGACGTGATCGTCGAGCGCGGCGATGCCGCCCTTCTTGAACTTCACCCGCGATCCGGTGACCATCGCAACGGCAGAGGAGAAGTCCGGCTCGTGCCCGACGAGCATCACCTCGCCGCGGCCCGCGGCCAGCTCGAGGGGGTCGAAGTCGCCGCCGGCGAGGCGGTCGTCCTCCTCAACCGGGCACTCAAGGGGTTCACAGGCGAGCTCCGCGGTCCGCTTCGCTCGGACCTTGGGGCTGGTGAGGCAGACGTCCAGCTCGACGCCGAGCGCCTTCAGCGCCCTGCCCGCGTCGCGCGACTGCCGCTCGCCCTTCTCCGTCAGGTCGCGCTCGGCGTCCGGCTTGTCGCCGCCATCCTCTGCGTCCCCATGCCGGAGCAACCAGATCATGGCCCTGGAACCTACTCGCAAACTGGGAAGTCACGAATTTGTGCGGGACGCGTGCCTAGTCGTTCGCTCCGGTGCGGTTGGCATGATCGACCAGTGAGCGCCGGAGCGGTCCATCTTCACGTGCACAGCGAGTACTCGCTGCTCGACGGGGCCTGCAAGATCGACGCGCTCGCCGCCCGCGCCGCCGAGCTCGAGATGCCCGCCCTGGG
>JBKPTM010000012.1:0-4424 GCA_046765935.1 Actinomycetota bacterium
CCGGGAACGGATCAGTAGGGGGAGATGGCGCGGGGCCCAGCGAGAAGCGGGTCGAGCTCATCGTGATCACCGGCTACTCGGGGGCCGGCAAGTCGGAGGCGATCGCCGCCTTCGAGGACGGCGGCTACTTCTGCGTGGACAACCTGCCGCCCCGGATGATCGAGGGGCTCGGCGAGCTCTTCCAGCACGAGGGCAGCGGCGTCGAGAAGGCCGCGGTCGTGACCGATGTGCGCGGCGGCGAGTACTTCGAGGATCTGCTCGTGGTGCTCGACGAGCTCGAGGCGAGCGACGCCCTCGACCTGAAGGTGGTCTTCCTGGAGGCGGACGAGGAGGCTCTCCTCAACCGCTACAAGGAGACCCGCCGCCGCCACCCGCTCGCACGCAGTGGCCGGATCGTCGACGGGATCCGGGAGGAGCGGGAGCGGCTGGCTCCCCTGCGCGAGAGGGCGGACGTCGTGATCGACACCTCCGCGCTCACCGGTGGCGCGCTGCGGCGGCGGATCGCGATCGAGCTGATCGGCCGCGACACCCACGAGAACCAACTCGCCCTCACGATCCTCACCTTCGGCTTCAAGAACGGGCCGCCGCTGGATGCAGACCTCACCCTGGACGTCCGGTTCCTGCCCAACCCGCACTACGTCGACGAGCTGCGCCCGCTGACCGGCCTCGACGAGCCGGTGCGCCAATACGTCGAGTCGGGCACGCAGGCCGGCGAGTTCTATGGCCGGCTCATGCCGCTGCTCGATTTCCTGCTGCCGGCGTACGTCGCCGAGGGCAAGCAGCATCTGACGGTCGCCGTCGGGTGCACGGGCGGCCGCCACCGTTCCGTGACCGTCGCCGATCGGATCGCGCGCGAGCTCAGCAAGCGCGACGACGTGAAGCTCCAGGTGGTGCACAGGGATGTCGAGCTGGAGCCACGGGCCGCGGCCCGTTAATTCGCGTCCATAACATCCGCCGCATGGCCGCGCCCGTGATCAGCGTCAAGGGCCTGCGCAAGTCCTACGACGGCTTCGAGGCGGTGCGGGGGATCGACCTCGAGGTCGGCGCCGGCGAGATCTACGCCTTCCTGGGGCCGAACGGCGCTGGCAAGACGACGACGGTCGAGATCCTCGAGGGCTACCGGACCCGGAGCGACGGCGAGGTGAGCGTCCTCGGGATCGATCCCCAGGACGCGGACCGAAGCTGGCGCAATCGAGTCGGCTTCGTGCTCCAGGAGTCGCGGCTCGTCCCCGAGCTCACTCCGCGGGAGGCCGTCGAGCAGTACGCGGGCTACTACTCCTCGCCCCGGGACGTCGATGAGACTGTGAGCCTGGTCGGTCTGAGCGAGAAGGCGAACGCACGCACCTCGACGCTCTCCGGGGGGCAGCAACGACGCCTCGACGTCGCCCTCGCCCTGATCGGGGATCCCGAGCTGCTCTTCCTCGATGAGCCCACCACGGGCTTCGATCCCTCGGCGCGCCGCCAGGCCTGGGACGTGATCGGCGGCCTGCGCGACCTGGGCAAGACGGTCTTCCTGACCACCCACTACATGGACGAGGCGCAGGCGCTCGCCGATCGCGTCGCGATCATCACCTCGGGACGGATCGTTGCGACCGGCTCGCCGGAGGACGTCGGCGGCGACCGCGAGGCGCGCACCGAGATCAGCTTCCGGCTGCCGGCCGGTGTCGCCTCGCCGGACCTGCCCGAGCCGGTCCGAGCCGTGGCCCGGATCGACGCGGGCGCGGTCTCGATGAGCGCCGCGGACCCGGTGCCGATCCTGCGCGACCTCACGATCTGGGCGAGCGACCGCGGCGTCGGCCTGCCCGACCTCCAGGTGCGCCGGCCGAGCCTCGAGGACGTCTACCTCGAGCTCACCCGGCAGTCCGACGGCGCTGGGGAGGGGACGTCGTGAGCGGCGTCGCCCTGGTCCTCCACCAGTTCCGCTTCGATCAGAAGGTCTTCTGGCGGAATCGCGCCGCCGTCTTCTTCACGGCGCTGTTGCCGCTGATCTTCCTGTTCATCCTCGCGAGCGTCTTCGAGAACGCCGACATCTCGAATCTGAACGTCAAGGGCGCCACGTACTACGTGCCGGCGATCCTCACGCTCGCTGTGATCTCGGCGACCACGGTGAAGCTCGCGACAAACCTGCCCGCCGAGCGCGAGGCGGGCCAGCTGAAGCGGGTGAGAGGGACCCCGCTGCCGCCGGCGGCCTTCGTGGCGGGACGGGTGGGGAACTCGCTCGTGATCTCGGTGATCATGGTCGTCCTCGTCGCCGTGATCGGCGCCGTCGTCTACGGCGTCACGATCCCCACCCACACGCTGCCCGCGCTGCTGGTGACGCTGGCGGTCGGAGCCTTCTCCTTCTCCTGCCTGGGCTTCGCGCTCGCGGCCGTGATCCCGACTGAGGAAGCGGCCCCGGCCGTAACCAACGCGACCGTGCTCCCGCTCTACTTCCTGTCAGGTGTCTTCATTCCCGAGGACGAGCTGCCCAATGGTGTTCTCAACTTCTCCGATGCCTTCCCGATCCGCCACTTCTTCGAGGCCCTGTTCACGGCCTGGGACCCGAACACGACCGGTTCGGGCTTCGAGCTCGGACACCTGGCGGTCGTCGCGGCCTGGGGGCTCTTCGGGCTGCTCATCGCGGTTCGCTTCTTCCGCTGGGAGCCAAGATGATGCAGTCGCGCGGCCTGCCCATGTAAGGTGGCCAACCGCCAGGGATTGTCTCGTCCCGGGATCATTCCGTTGATGCTTCATTACGCAGCCGTAAAAGTCTCTGACCTCGAGCGCAGTGGCGCCTTCTATGACTCGATCCTGGCGCCGCTCGGCTGGCGCCGGCAGGAGGCCCCCGCCAACTCCGTCAGCTGGGGGTTCGTGAAGCCCGAGTTCTACATCGAGCAGGGAGACGACCCGAAGCCCGGTTACGGCCTGATCTCATTTCCGGCGAAGAGCATCCCGGCCGTCAAGGCGTCATTCGAGTCGGGCAGCGCGAGCGGGGGCGAGCCCGTCGCCGAGCCGGGCGCCGCGCCCTCCTTCGGCCCGGGCAACTACTCCTGCCGGCTCAACGACCCCGATGGGTACCTGGTCGAGGTCTGTGTCGCCCACAATTAGAGTTGGGTAGACAGAAAACTTCGGATTCCGCGTAGGAGGGACCTCAAATGGCAGTCAAGGTGGGCATCAACGGCTTCGGGCGCATCGGGCGGAACATGTTCCGCGCCGCGCACGACGCGGGTTCCGACCTCGAGTTCGTCGCGATCAACGACCTGATCGACGCCGACATGGCCGCGCACCTGCTCAAGTACGACTCGATCCTGGGCCGGTTCCCCGGTGAGGTCGAGGTCACCGGCGACGGGATCTCGATCGACGGCAAGGAGCTCAAGGTCCTGAACGAGAAGGATCCCGCCGCTCTGCCCTGGGGCGATCTCGGAGTCGAGGTCGTGCTCGAGTCCACCGGGCTCTTCACCGCGCGTGACGACGCGGCCAAGCATCTCGAGGCGGGGGCCAAGAAGGTGATCATCACCGCGCCGGCCAAGGAGCCGGACATCACCGTGGCTCTGGGGGTGAACTTCGACGCCTACGACCCCGAGAAGCACAACATCATCTCCAACGCTTCCTGCACCACCAACTGCCTGGCGCCGGTGGCGAAGGTGCTGAACGACACGGTTGGGATCGAGCGTGGCCTGATGACCACGATCCACGCCTACACCGCCGACCAGCGCCTCCAGGACATGCCGCACAAGGACAAGCGCCGCGCCCGGGCGGCCGCGATCAACCTGATCCCCGCCAGCACGGGCGCCGCGAAGGCGATCGGCCTGGTCCTGCCGGAGCTTCAGGGGAAGCTGAGCGGCATGGCTGTGCGCGCCCCCGTGCCTACCGGCTCGGTGGTCGACCTCACCTGCGATGTCTCCAAGGACACCAGCGCCGAGGAGATCAACGCCGCGATGAAGGAGGCGGCCGATGGACCGCTGAGCGGGATCCTCCGATACACCGAGGACCCGATCGTCTCGACGGACATCGTCGGCGACCCGCCCTCCTCGATCTTCGACTCCGAGCAGACCCTCGTCGTCGACGGGAAGTTCGTCAAGGTCTTCTCCTGGTACGACAACGAGTGGGGCTACTCCAACCGCTGCGTCGAGCTGGCGGAGAAGGTGTTGCAACCGGCGACGGTCGGTGCCTGAAGCGACTGATTCGCGCTCGTTCACCAAGGCGAGCGTCAGGGACGCAGAGGTAGAAGGTCGCCGCGTGCTCGTGCGCGCGGACCTGAACGTGCCTCTGGAAAAAGGGGTCGTGACGGACGACACCCGTATCCGCGCTTCGCTCCCTACCATCGAGCTCCTTCGCGAGCGCGGGGCGAGCGTCGTCCTCGTCTCCCACCTCGGCCGTCCCAAGGGCCCGGATCCCGAGCTTTCGATGGCTCCGGTCGGACAGCGCCTCGGCGAGCTGCTCGG
>JBKPTM010000013.1:0-3792 GCA_046765935.1 Actinomycetota bacterium
GTCCGATGCCGCCGACCACTGGGCGGAGATCCTGCTCAACCACGAGCCCGGTCGCGCGGTGATCGACCCGGCGGTCCGCGGCGTCGGACCTCGCTATTACCGCTTCCAGACGACGCTGTCGGCGAGCACCCCACTGGACGATGCCCGGCCGCGCGCGCTCGCGCAGCTCAATGACGCCGCGGACCGGCTGCTCGCCGAGCAGGACGAGCGCCTGCAGGAGGTCGCCCGCCGGCTGGCACGCGGCTCGCCGCTGCCGGACTAGCTCTTCTCGGGCTCGGGACGCGCCTCGGGCTTGGGCCCGTGATCCCGGCCCGCGCCGGGCAGCAGGTAGCGAACGCCCAGCATGCAGAGCAGCAGGCCAACGCCCCCGATCCAGAGGATCGGGTCCTCCGCCGAGAAGCTCTCCAGCTTGCTGCCCAGGTAGGTGAAGTAGGCGGTGATCGGGGCGTAGCCGACGGCCGTGGTCCAGGTGAACCGGACGAGCGGAACCCGCGCCGCCCCGCAGACGTAGCCCATCAGGCTGAAGGGCACGATCGGGATCAGGCGGACGCCCAGCAGGGCGATGGCGCCGCCGCGATCGATCAGGTGCTCGATGCGCTGGAAGCGCCCCTCGCCGGCCAAGCGGTAGAGGACGGGCCTCGCGAAATGCCTGCCGACGGCGTACGAGGCGAGTCCGGAGAGCACCCACGCGCCGAGCATGAGCGGAAAGCCGACGCCGAATCCGAAGACGTAGCCGGCCGCCGCGTCCAGAATCTCGGCCGGGTACCAGACGATCACGTGCACCATCGCGAGCCAGAGGACGAGCAGCGGGCCGGCCGCGCTGTCCCCGAGGTCATGGCGGACCTGCGCGGTATTTCCGTGGATCGCGTCTCCCATCGCGTCGTGCAGCGAGGGGACGGCCAGGGCCACGGCAACCCCGACCACGATGCCCACGATCGTCACGGCGACGCCGGTCCAGGTTCCTCCGCCAGGCGGGCCGCCGTGCACGATCGTTAGATTAGAAGCAGGAGCCTGTCCCTCATCGAGACCGAAGGAGGTCAGATGGCTTTCGAGGTCCCAGACCTTCCCTACGACTACAACGCGCTCGAGCCGCACATCGACGAGCAGACGATGCGCGTCCACCACGACAAGCACCACCAGGCTTACGTCGACAAGGCGAACGCCGCCCTCGAAGGCACCGAGTGGGCGGACAAGGACGTAAATGAGGTCCTACAGAATCTCTCGTCCCTTGGCGACAAGGAGACCGCCGTCCGCAACAACGCCGGCGGGCACTCGAACCACTCGTTCTTCTGGGAGATCATGAGCCCGGACGGCGGAGGGGAGCCCGAGGGCGACCTCGCCGACGCCATCAACGAGGCGTTCGGCTCGTTCTCGGACTTCCAGGAGGAGTTCAAGAACGCGGGCGTCAATCAGTTCGGCTCAGGCTGGGCCTGGTTGATCCACGACGGCTCGGGATTGGCCGTGGTCTCAACCCCGAATCAGAACACGCCGGTCTCCGACGGCAACACCCCGATCCTCGGCGTCGACGTCTGGGAGCACGCCTACTACCTGAAGTACCAGAACAAGCGCCCGGACTACATCGACGCCTGGTGGAACGTCGTCAACTGGGCGAAGGCCGGCGAGCACTTCTCATCGGCTAACGGGTAAGGGACGCTGCTCTAGGCGCAGAGGCTTCTTCCTTGGCCGGCACGTGTGACATCGCGTGCTCGGCCATCGCCGTGATCGTCAGGCTTGGGTTGACGCCCGGGTTCGCTGGTACCGCCGACCCGTCGACGACCAGCAGGTTCTGGTAGCCGAAGACCTGGTGGTGGCTGTCCACCACGCCGCTCTCGCGGTCAGCGCCGATCGCCGCTCCCCCGAGGATGTGCGCGGTGGTCGGGATGTTGAAGATCGCCTCGTTGATGCCGCTCTGCGCGACACCGCCGGTGCGCTCCGCCATCCAGCGCGCCACGTGATCCGCGGCCGGGATGAAGGTCGGATTGGGCTTGTGCGGGTCCTGCTCGGTCTGCAAGCGGACCCCGCGGCCGAACGGGCGCCGCTTCGGCCGCAGGCGAATGGCGTTGTCCAGCGTCTGCATGACGAGCAGGATCACCGTCCGGCGTGACCACCGGAAAGGCCAGAGCAGCCGCAGGAAGCGAAGCGGATGACGCAGGATCTGGGCGAGCCAGAGGAGGGGCCGGGTCAGCCTGGACCCCTGGCCGGTCAGCAGCGTGAAGAGGTAGCTCATCGAGTCCGCGCGGCGGCCGTAGGTCACCACCTCGACGTGGGTGTCGGGGTCGGGGTAGATGCTCGAGCTGATCGCGACCGACTTGGCGAAGTCGCGCTCGTCGCTCGGGGCGGTGACGGCGTTGATCGACTCGCTGTTGGTGCGCACCAGCTCGCCGAGGCGGGGCGAGATCCGCGGCAGCGAGCCACGGTGCCGGCTGTTCGCCAGGAGCTTGTTGGTCCCGAGCGCACCGGCGGAGAGCACGACGCCCCGGGCCGTGAGCGTCGAGCGCCCCTTGCGCAGCCAGGCGCCCGAGCGCTCGCTGATCACCTCGTAGCCGTCGGAGCCGTCGGCATCGGGCCCAGCGATCGGCCGGACGTCGGTCACCTGCCGCTCCGGGAGGATCTCGACGCCGAGCTTCTCCGCGAACCAGAGGTAGTTCTTCACCAGCGTGTTCTTGGCGTTGTAGCGGCAGCCCACCATGCAGCTGCCGCAGCCGATGCAACCCGACCGCGGGGGTCCCTCGCCCCCGAAGTAGGGGTCCGGGACCTCCTTGCCGGGCTCGCCGAAGAATGCACCGACCCGCGTGTGCTTGTAGGTGTCGGCCACCCCGATCTCCTCGCTGTACTGCCTCAACAGCACGTCGGCAGGACCCTCGAGCGGATATTCGGTGACCCCGAGCATGTGCTCCGCCGCCTCGTAGTGAGGATCGAGGGCGGACTCCCATTCCCCGAGCTCGCGCCACTGCGGGTCGCGGAAGAACGCCGGCCGCGCCCGGTACAGCGTGTTGGCGTAGCCCAGGCTCCCGCCGCCCACGCCCGAGCCCGAGACGATGAACACGTCCTTGAAGACGGTCATCCGGAAGATCCCTCTGAGCCCGATCTTGGGCATCCAGTAGTAGCGGCGCAGGTTCCAGGTCGACTCCGCGAAGTCCTCGTCGCGGTAGCGGCGGCCGCACTCGAGCACCGCGACCCGGTAGCCCTTCTCGGCCAGCCTGAGGGCCGAGACCGACCCGCCGAAGCCGGACCCGATCACGATCCAGTCGTAGTCGAGCTGCTCCCCCGTGCCGTTCACCGGCCCAGCGTAGTCCACCCTTAACGTCAACTCAACGACGGCGCGGGGCGCAAATGGCTTTCCAATGCGGAATCCGGGCCCGGAGGCGACGGTTCCCCTTTGACACCCCAAAAGTGGGGATGGAAGAATCGCGGGACGGTCGTGCCCGGGTGGGGGTACCTGGGCGCGGCGGACGGGTTGACGGGCTACGGGTAGGTAGAGGAGCCAGTGCCAACATCCAGCGTTGTCGGTCGTATCGCCGCGATCCTCGCGCTCGTCGGTGCGGTCATCGTCGTCCTGCTGCTCGTGTTGGGCGGCGGCTCCTCCTACTCCGTCACCGCCGCCTTTGAGAACGCGTCCCAGCTGGTCACCGGCAACAACGTCGACGTCGGCGGCGTCCCGGTCGGCTCGATCAAGAAGATCTCGCTCGCCGACGACGGCGAGGCCCTGGTCGAGCTCGAGATCTCCGATGGCTCCTACACCCCGCTGCCCGAGGGCACCCACGCCACGATCCGCTCCCAGTCGCTCTCCGG
>JBKPTM010000014.1:0-6579 GCA_046765935.1 Actinomycetota bacterium
GCCTACGGCGAGGCGGAGAGCCGCGCCCGCACCCGGTCCGACGACTCCGGGGGCGACTGACATCGACCTCTCGGACGTCCCCGGCGATCTGAGGCGAGCCGTCGGCGCCACCCTGCACGCCGCCGGGGTCAGCGACGGCCACATCGGCGTCGAGATCGTGGGGGAGGGGCGGATGCGGACGCTCAACTACGCGGCCCGCGGGGTGGATGAGGCGACGGACGTCCTCGCCTTTCCCATCGACGAGGGGCAGGAGGTCAGGGGCCCGCGCGAGCTCGGCGACGTCTTCATCTGCCCGGAGAAGGCGACGGACGTGAGGGAGGCGGCCGTCCACGGCACGCTCCATCTCTGCGGCTACGACCATGAGACCGACAGCGGCGAGATGCTCGCCCTGCAGGCCAAGGTCATGGCCTCGCTGTGAGCAGGGCCGGCTTCGTCGGTCTCGCGGGCAGGCCGAACGTCGGCAAGTCGACCCTGGTCAACGCGATCGTGGGATCCCACGTGGCGATCGTCTCGGAGCGCCCCCAGACGACCCGGCGGGCGATCCGCGGGGTGGCGACCGACCTGGCGGCCGACTGGCAGCTGGTGATGACGGATCTCCCGGGTGTGCAGCGTCCGCGCGACGCCCTCACCGAGCGCATGCAGCGTCGGGTGGAGCGAGAGATCGCCGACTCGGACGCGGTGCTGTTCGTCGTCAACGCCGAGCAGGGAGTCGGCCCGGGCGACCGGTTCATCTCCAAGGCGCTGCTGCAATCGAGCATCGACACGCCGGTCGTCTGCGCGGTCAACAAGGTCGACCGGCTCAACAACGCCGAGACGGCCGCGGTGCTCGCTCAGGTCGGTGAGATCGACGGAGTCGACGAGATCTTTCCGGTCAGCGCCAGGAAGGGCCACGGCCTCGAGCCGCTGATCTCAAAGCTCGTCGAGCTGCTGCCGGAGAGCCCGTTCCTGTTCCCGCCCGAGCAGCGCTCCGATCTGCCCAGCGAGGTGCTGCTGGCCGAGCTGATCCGCGAACAGGTCCTGCGCCGCACCCGCGACGAGCTCCCGCACGCCGTCGAGGTGCAGGTCGACGAGGTCGCCTACCGCGAGGACGGCGTCGTCGAGGTGCGCGCCCACATCTGGGCCGAGGCCGAGTCGCAGAAGGGGATCCTGATCGGCTCGGGCGGCCGCAAGATCAAGGAGATCGGGACCGGGGCCCGTACGGAGCTCGAGCGCGAGCTTGGCGCTCGGGTCTTCCTCGACCTTCAGGTGCGGGTGCGCAAGCGCTGGCGCAGGGACGAGGGCCTGCTCGACCGCCTCGGCATCGAATAGCTGAACCCGCGCCTTCAGGCGCGCGAGCAGGTGGTTCGTACACTGACGCGATGGTTGTCCAGACCGCCAGAGATGCGGCCAAGGTCCGCTTCGACGAGCGGGGCCTGGTGCCGTGCGTGATGCAGGACGCCCGCTCGGGCGAGGTGCTCACCCTCGCCTACATGAACGACCAGGCGCTGCAGCTCACGCTCGAGACCCGCGAGATCCACCTCTACAGCCGCAGCCGCCGCGAGATCTGGCGCAAGGGTGCGACCTCCGGAAACATCCAGCGCGTTCGCCAGATCCGCTACGACTGCGACGGCGACGCCTTGGTCGCGCTGGTCGAGCCGGCCGGACCGGCGTGCCACACGGGCGAGCGCTCCTGCTTCTATCGCGACCTGGAGGGAACGGCGGACCCCGGTGTCGACGCACCCGGCACTCCCGGTGAGCCGTCACCGCTGCCCTACGAGGCGCTCGCCGCTCTGGAGCGGACGCTGCTCTCGCGGCAGCGCAACCGCCCGGAGGGCAGCTACACGGTCGAGCTGCTCGAGGACTCGCGGCTTGCGGGCGACAAGGTCCGTGAGGAGGCAGGCGAGGTCGTCAAGGCGGCCGCGTCCGAGTCCGAGGAGCGGATCGCCGAGGAGGGCGCCGACGTCGTCTACCACCTGGCCGTCCTGCTGCTCTCCCGCGGCGTCTCGATGGCCGAGGTGCTGCAGATCCTGAACGGCCGCCAGCGCCGGCGAGGTGAGCGTGGCTGACGGGATGGTGGCGCGAGCCGAGACCGGCGCGGTCGCCGAATGTCCCCGATGAGCGCGATCGGGACGACGGCGGGGCTCCCCGGCCTTGAGCCCGGCCCGGATCGCGCCCGTGAGTTGGCGCGCAGCGCCAACGTGATCCCGGTTCGCTACTGCTTCATCGACGACCTGGAGACCCCGGTCAGCGCCTTTCTCAAGCTCCGCGGCGACGGCCCGGCCTTCCTGCTCGAGTCCGCCGAGCAGGGCCGCCTCGGCCGCTGGTCCTTCCTCGGCTTCCGCCCGCGATCGATCCTGCGCTGGAGCGAGGGCAAGCTGTCTGAGTGGAACGCCGATTCGGCGCCCCAGTCGGGCGCGGGGGCCGCGCCGGACAGCGTCACGGATGCCCCCGACCCATACGCGGCGGTGGCCGACTACCTCGGCCGCTTCGAGATCGCCGAGCCCGATGAGCTGCCTCCTTTCGCGGGCGGCGCCGTCGGCTTCTTCGGCTACGACCTCGTGCGGACCGTGGAGCCGCTGGGGGAGCCCAATCCCGACCCGATCGGGCTGCCCGACATGGCGCTGATGATCACCGATGTGCTCGTCGCATTCGATCACCAGCGCCACGAGGTGACGCTGATCGCAAACGCCTTCGTCGAGGACGGCGGGGTCGAGGCCGCCTATGGACGCGCAGTGGAGGCGATCGGCGAAGTGCGGGAGAGGCTCCGGGAGCCCGTGCCGGCGGTCGAGGCCTCCGCACGCTCGGGTGACGTCGCGTTCGAGTCCAACATGACCCGAGACCGGTTCGAATCGACGGTCGCGCGGATCATCGAGTACGTGTACGCAGGCGACGCCTTCCAGGTTGTCCCCTCGCAGCGCTTCACGGCGCAGAGCCCGGTGGAGGCGTTCTCGATCTACCGGGGCCTGCGCACGGTGAACCCGTCGCCCTACATGTACTTCCTCGACTTCGGGGATTTCGAGATCGCGGGCGCCTCGCCCGAGCCCCTGGTGAAGGTGAGCGGGCGGCGCGTCGAGGCCAGGCCGATCGCGGGCACCTACCCGCGCGGCGGCGACGAGGAGGAGGACCGCCGACAGGCCGAGCGGCTGCTCCAGGACCCCAAGGAGCGCGCTGAGCACGTGATGCTCGTGGACCTCGGGCGCAACGACCTCGGCCGGGTCTGCGAATACGGCTCGGTGAGCGTGGACGAGCTGATGGTCGTCGAGACCTACTCGCACGTCCTCCACATCGTCAGCCAGGTCTCTGGGCTCCTGCGGGAGGGAGTGGGCGCGATGGAGGTGCTCCGCTCGGTGCTTCCCGCAGGCACGCTCTCCGGCGCGCCCAAGGTCCGCGCGATGCAGATCATCGACGAGCTCGAGCCGCACAAGCGGGGCTCCTACGGCGGCGCGATCGGCTACCTCTCCTACACGGGCGACCTCGACACCGCGATCCACATCCGGACCGTGGTCGTCAAGGACGGTCTCGTCCACGTGCAGGCGGGCGGCGGCACCGTGGCGGACGCCAAGCCGGCCAACGAGTTCAACGAGTCGGTCAACAAGGCGAAGGCGGTCTTCCGCGCCGTCGAGCTGGCGGCCGAGCAGCCGGAGTGGCCATGAGCAGCGTGCTGGTCATCGACAACTACGACTCCTTCACCTACAACCTCGTCCAGTACCTGGGCGAGCTGGGGGCCGAGGTCGGCGTCGTTCGGAACGACAAGGCGACTGTCGACGAGCTGCGGGGATTGAAGCCCGACCGGCTGGTGGTCTCGCCGGGCCCGTGCACGCCGAAGGAGGCGGGGATCTCGGTCGATGCCATCCGCGCGTTCGCCGAGACGGGCACACCCGTCCTCGGTGTCTGTCTCGGGCATCAGTCTCTGGTCGAGGCCTTCGGCGGCGAGGTGATCCGGGGCGATCCGATCCACGGCAAGGACGCCGAGGTGAAGCACGACGGCAGGACGATCTACGAGGGACTCTCCAACCCGCTGGTGGCGGGCCGCTACCACTCGCTGATCGCCGACCCGGAGCTGCCCGAGGAGCTCGAGCTCACCTCGACCTACGGCGACGTCGTGATGGGCGTGCGCCATCGCGAGCTTCCGGCCGAAGGTGTGCAGTTCCATCCCGAGTCCGTTCTCACCCCGCAGGGGAAGCGCCTGCTGGCTAACTTCCTCGAGGCCTAGGGAGGCTCCGGAGATGCCCAACGACATCCTCACCCGCGCGATCGATGAGATCTGCGCCGGGACGCACCTGACGGCCGATCACACCTCGGCCGCGCTCGCGGAGATCATGGAGGGCCGCGCCAACGAGGTTCAGACCGCGGCGTTCCTCGTCTCCCTGCGCGCGAAGGGGGAGACGGTCTCGGAGCTCGTGGGGCTCGCCCGCACCATGCGGCAGCTCGCCGCGCACGTCGAGATCGACACGCCGGGACTGGTCGACACCGCCGGTACCGGCGGTGGCCCGACGACCTTCAACATCTCGACGACGGCCGCCCTGATCGCGGCCGGGGCCGGGTGCCAGGTGGCCAAGCACGGCAACCGCTCCGCGACCAGCCGGTCCGGCTCGGCCGACGTGCTGGAGGCGCTGGGGGTCGACATCGAGCTCTCGCCTTCCGAGGTCGCCACCTGCATCGAGGAGATCGGATTCGGCTTCATGTTCGCCCCCAAGCACCACAAAGCGATGGCCCACGTCGTCCCCGTGCGCAAGGAGCTCGGCGTGCGGACGATCTTCAACTTCCTCGGCCCGCTCACCAACCCGGCCGGCGCCACGGCCCACCTGCTCGGCGTCTCCGACCGCACCTACCAGGAGATCATCGCCGACGCCCTGCTGCAGCTCGGCTGCGCGCGGGCACTGGTGGTGTCCGCGGACGACGGCATCGACGAGCTCAGTCTGGCCTCGCGCACCCGCGTCATCGAGGTCGCGGACGGCGGAACCGAGGAGTGGTTCGTCGAGGCGGCGGACGTCGGCCTCGAGCCGGCGCCCCTCGATGCGATTCCCGGCGGTGAGCCCGCCGAGAACGCGGCCGTTGCCCGCTCGGTGCTCGACGGAGAGGCGGGCCCACCGCGCGACGTCTCGGTCCTCAATGCCGGCGCGGCGATCTTCGTGGCGGGCGGCGCCGCCGACCTGGAGGAGGGCGTCGCCAAGGCGGGCGAGGCGATCGACTCCGGCGCGGCGCGCGACGTGCTCGAGCGGCTGGTCGCGCGCTCCCGCGAGCTCTCCGGCGCGAGCTAGGGTGCAGTCCACGAGATGGGCATGATCGAAGAGCTGGTCGAGGCCGCTCGGGCGGGCGTGGAGCGGCGGCGGGCCCAGGTTCCACTTGAGGACCTGGCGCAACGCCTGGGCGGGCGCCCGGAGCAGCGCCCCTTCCGCGAGGCCCTGGTCCGGCCGGGACTGTCGGTGATCGCCGAGTTCAAGCGGCGCTCTCCGAGCGCAGGTGAGATCCGCGACGGAGCCTCTCCGGCCGAGATCGCCCGGGCCTACGAGGCGGGCGGGGCGGCGGCCCTCTCGGTCCTCACCGACGAGGCGCATTTCGGCGGCACCCTGGCCGACCTTGACGCCGCCCGCGCCGCCTGCGAGCTGCCCGTGCTGCAGAAGGACTTCATCGTCGATCGCTACCAGCTCTACGAGGCCGCGGTCGCCGGGGCGGACGCCGTCCTGCTGATCGTGGCGGCACTCAACCGGGAGAGCCTGGCCGAGCTGCACACCGAGGCGAGGGACCTCGACCTCGACTGCCTGGTCGAGGTCCACAAGGAGTCCGAGCTCGAGACCGCGCTGACGGTCGACGCCGAGGTGATCGGCATCAACAACCGCGACCTCGACGACATGAGCGTCGACGTCCAGACGACCTTCGAGCTGATCACCGACGTCCCCGCGGGGAAGACCGTCGTCTCCGAGAGCGGCATCGCCGACCGCGCGACACTCGAGGAACTCGAGCGGGTCGGTGTCGACGCCGTCCTGATCGGCGAGGCGCTGATGCGCGCCGATGACCCGACCGCCAAGGTCAGGGAGCTGACCGCGGACGAGGAGTCGACCCGCGAGCACTTCCTCTAGGACTACGCAAAGTCGGTACTCGATCTCTTAGGGGATCGGTAGAGGGGGCTTAGAGATGGTTAAGAGCGACCGCCGACACTGGCGGACGTGCAGACGATCAAGAGGTTCTTCTCAACAAGCTTCGGCTCGGCGGTCGCCGGTGGCCTAGTCGTCCTGATCTGCGGTCTCATCCTGATCGAGGCCGGGGTCGTCGACACCAGCGATAACTCCTCGGGATCGAGTGTTGTCGCGCCCGCTGCCCTCGCAAGGCCCGCCAGCAACTCCTCCAGCAAGGGCCTCACGGTCCACGACATCTATCAGCGCGATGCCCAGGGCGTCGCCTTCATCAGCTCGCAGATCGTGCAGCAGACCCAGTCGGTGTTCGGGATGCCTCAGCAGCAGCAGAGCACCGCCACCGGCTCGGGCTTCCTGATCGACAACGACGGCCACATCCTCACCAACGCCCACGTCGTCGACGCAGCGAAGCGTGTCGACGTCCAGCTCGGCGACGGCGATACCCAGCAGGCCCAGATCGTCGGCA
>JBKPTM010000015.1:0-11269 GCA_046765935.1 Actinomycetota bacterium
GAGCCGCTTGTCGGGGAGGACCTCGTCGCCCGCGCGCAGCTGGCCGGCGGCCGTCTTTGCGTCGTCCTCCGCGAGCGGGCCGTAGTAGCGATCGTCGATCGAGGCCATCGGGGCCAGGTCGCACCCGCCGAGGCACTCGAAGCCTCGGATGAACAGCTTGCCGTCCTCGGATGAGCCGGGGCCGTCGATGCCGGCGGCCTCGCAGAACGACTCGAGGATGCGGTCGGCGCCGCGCAGCCAGCAGCTGATGTTGGTGCAGACGAGAACCTGATGTTCGCCTTGGGGCTCGAGCCGGAAGAGGTCGTAGAAGCTTGCGACGCCCTCCAGATAGCCGGGGGTGACGCCCATCACCGCCGCCGCCTGGTTGATCCCCTCCGGCGTGCACCAGCCGTAGCGGCGCTGCACCGCCCACAGGGCCGGCATCGCCGCCGATCGCTTTTGCGGGTACCGCTTCATTGCTTGGCGGATCTCCTCCGCCAGCTCCTTCGGGACCTCGACCTCGGCGGGATGCGGAACCGTGGCCGGCTCGCCGTGCGGCTCGCGCTCCTCCGTGACCGCCTGCAGGACCTCGATCTCCTCCGGCGGGATGTCGACTCCGACCTGCCGCTGCTCGTCAGGCATCGGGGGTGGCTCGGGCGCGTCGTGAATGTGGCCCGGGTCGACGGTCCAGGGACGCTTGCCCTTCGGGATCAGCGGGCTCACCGGTCCACCCCCCCGATGATCGGATCGAGCATCCCCAGGTTCTGGATCAGATCGGCGATCAGACCACCGACGGACATGTCGCGGAGTGACTGCAGGTTGACGAACGAGGGGTCGCGAAAGTGGACGCGCGCGGGCTTTGACGAGCCATCGGCGACGACGAAGCAGCCGAGCTCGCCCCGCGGTGACTCGATCGAGTAGTAGAGCTCGCCGGGCGGCACGCGGTAGCCCTCGGTGACCAGCTTGAAGTGATGGATCAGCGCCTCCATCGAGGTCGAGAGCTCGTCGCGTGGCGGGAGGACGTACTTGCGGTCGTCCGCGATCCAGGGGCCCTCGGGCAGGCCGTCGAGGCACTGCTCGATGATCCGCACCGACTCGCGCATCTCCTGCAGCCGGACGCGGTAGCGGTCGTAGCCGTCACCGACCGTTCCGACCGGGATGTTGAAGTCCAGGTCGCCGTAACACAGATAGCCCGGCGTCTTGCGCAAGTCCCAGGGCTCGCCAGTCGCCCGGAGCAGTGGGCCGGTGACCCCAAGCTCCAGCATCCGCTCGCGCGAGACGATCCCGACGTCGCGCGTCCGCCGGAGAAAGATCTCGTTGCGGTCGAGCAGCGCCTCGTACTGATCGATCCGCGTCGGCATCTCCGCGCAGAACGCCCGCACGTTCTTCTCGAAGCCGGTGGGGATGTCCTCGAAGACTCCGCCGACCTGGAAATACCGGGTGTGCATCCGCTGTCCCGCCGACATCTCGAAGAGGTCGAGGATCTTGTCCCGTTCGCGGAAGCAGTACCAGAGCATCGAAATCGCTCCGATGTCCAGTGCGGTGGTGCCCAACCAGACCAGGTGGGACATGATCCGGTTGAGCTCCATGTGGAGCACACGGAGATAGCTCGCACGCGGCGGGATCTCGAGGCCGACCAGCCGCTCCACGCAGCCGCAGTAGGCCTCCATCTGGAAGAAGTAGGAGAGGTAGTCCATCCGCTCCACGAAGGGGATGACCTTCCAGTAGCTCTTGTCCTCGCAGGACTTCTCGATCCCGGTGTGCAGGTAGCCCATCACCGGCACAAGGTCGATCACCCGCTCGCCCTGCAGCGTCACGATCAGCCGCAGCACCCCGTGGGTCGCGGGGTGGTGGGGTCCCATGTTGAGCGTCAATACCTCCTGCTCCGGCTCGAGGCCCGGCCCCTCGAGTTCGCGCTCGGCGACCTCCGTGATCCGCTCGGCGAGCCGCCCCCCAGGATCCTCCGTGAAGGGGTCGATGCCACGCTCGGTGACGTCCGCCTCGTCTCTGAAGGTGTCGTCCGCCATCACTCGAACCACCGCGGGGCTTCGACCTCGTTGTGCGTGTAGAGGACGGGCTCTCCCCCGATCGGGAAGTCCCGCCGCTGCGGCCACCCGACGTACTCGTCGGGCATCGCAATGCGGCGCAGATCCGGATGGCCGCGGAAGACGATTCCGAAGAAGTCGTACGCCTCGCGCTCCTGGAACTCGGCAGTCGGATAGAGCTCTGTGCAGGAATCGATCTCGGGCAGCTCGTCGGAGCCGTTGCCAGCAGCCGGGTCCTCGAGCAGCGCCTTGACGTTGACGCGCTCCACCCGCTCGCGGCAGAGCAGCTCGTAGTGGACCGCGAAGCGCGGAGTCGCCGGCAGGTAGTCGGCGGCGTGGACGCTGGAGAGGAAGGTGTAGCCCTGCTGCGGGGTGTCGCGCAGCCAGCTGAGAACGTGCAGCACGCCGTCCGGGTTCACGATCAGCGTCGCCCTGCCATGCTCGACCGAGGTCTCGATCACCGTTCCCTGCCGCCCCTCCTCGATCTCCTGGGCGATCAGCTCCAGTCCCGGTGCGTCAGGCATCGTCCGCCCCCGGCATCTCGATTGCGCGCTGCCCGGTCTCCGAATGCTTCGGCGCGACCGCCAGCGCAGCCCGCTCGATCGCCTCTGGCGTGGGTTCGCCCGACTCGAGACGCGCCCACTCCTCGGTGCCGACGGCGTTGTAGCGCTGGCGCCAGCCGAGGTCGGGCTGTCCGCGGATCAGCCGCTGCAGCTTGTTGAGGCCGTGCAGAACCGCCTCCGGCCGCGGCGGACAGCCGGGGACGTGGATATCGACCGGCATGAACTTGTCGGCGCCCTGGACCACGGCGTAGTTGGCGAACATGCCCCCGGACGACGAGCAGGCTCCCATCGCCATCACCCATCTCGGCTCGAGCATCTGGTCGTAGACCCGGCGGACGACCGGCGCCATCTTGATCGACACCCTGCCGGAGAGGATCAGCAGGTCGGCCTGCCGGGGCGTGGCCCTGAAAGCCTCGGCTCCGAACCGGGCGATGTCATAGCGCGATGTGACGAGCGAGATCTGCTCGATCGCGCAGCAGGCCAGGCCGAAAGTCATCGGGAAGATCGCGTTTGCCCGGCCCCAGTTGAGGACGTTCTCGAGGGTGGTGGTGAGCAGGCGCTCCTCGACGTACTCCTCGAGATCCTTGCCCTCGAGGTCCCCGCGTAAGAGATCGCGGGCGCGCAGCTGTCGGGCTCGCAGGCTCTCCCGCTCTACTTCCAATCGAGCGCCCCTCGACGCCAGACGAAGACCAGGGCGACGAGCAACAGCACGACGAAGACGAGGATCTCCACCAGGACGAAGACGCTCCTGGTCGCGTGCACGAGGACGCCGACCGGATAGAGGAAGACGACCTCGATGTCGAACAGGATGAAGAGCATCGCGATCATGTAGAAGCTCACGCCGAAGCGGAACGTGCGGGTGATGTGGGAGGGCAACCCGCACTCATATGGCTGTTGCTTGATCGGGTTCGGACGTCGCGGGCCGATCACCCCGTTCAGCAGTGCGAAGGCGCCTCCCACGATGATCCCTAGGCCGGCGAACACGAGAACGGGGAGATAGCTCTGAAGCACGATCGGAGTCGTCTTATACCACCGAGACCCTGACTTTGTAGCAAGGTGTTACATAGTGCTTTTCCGCATCAGCAAGCCAAATCCCGACCCTTTTTGGCGGCTTTGGGCCGATTGGAGGGCCCAGGGAGGGCCTAAGCTCCCGCGCCCGTGCCGTCAGTCCACCTAGTCGTCGGGGTCTGCCTGATCGCCGCCAACCTGGTGGCCGGCGTGTGGGGCGGCTACTCCTGGCTGGAGAACCGCCCGACGGCGGGCTTCTGGTACGCGCTCCGAATCGCCCAGGCGACGGTGATCCTCCAGACCCTCCTCGGCCTGCTGCTCGTCTTCTCCGGACACCACGGCAGCGAGCTGCACATCCTCTACGGCGTCCTGCCGCTCGTCGTCTCGCTGCTGGCCGAGGTGGTCCGGCTCGGGTCGGCGTCGGCGGAGCTCGGCGACCTGGACATCCACTCGATGCCACCGGAGCGACAGACGCAGATCGCGATGGCGATCGTCCGCCGGGACACCGGCATCATGGCCACCGCCTGCCTGGTGATCTTCCTGCTCGCCCTGCGCGCGGCGGGGACCAGCTCCGCCTTCTAGGCGCCGGGCGGCTGCGTCAGGGAGAACGTCGCGCCCTGCGGGTCCATGAAGACCCCCTGGCGGAGGCCGGTGCCCGGAATGTCGACGGACGGAGTCAGGACCCGGCCGCCGAGCTCCTCGATCTTCGCTGCGGCCGCGTCGACGTCAGCGATCCAGAAGTCGACGTCCCAGTGAGGGGGCGGGCCGTCGCCGTTGGCGTTCGATGGCAGCATCGTGGCGACGACGTCCCGGCGAACGGGCTGCACTGGCTCTCCGCCGACGTAGTCCTGTACGAGCCACATCACCATCTCGTCCTCGCCCATGTCGAAGACCTCGATGCCCCAATCGAAGACGTCGCCGTAGAAGCGCTTGGCGCCCTCGGGGTCGTTGGTCCTCAACGCGCTCATCGAGTAGGCGCTCGGTTCGTTGACGAGCTGGGCCCCCTTGTGCGTCCCCGGTGACCAGACCCCGAGTGCAGCGCCGGCGGGGTCGGCGATGACCGCGATGCGACCGCCGTCAAGGGCGTCGAATGGCTCGACCAGGATGGTGCCGCCGGCGTCCACAGCCTTCGCCGTCGTCGCGTCGACGTCGTCGACCCAGACATACGTGGTCCACGCGGTGACCTCGGGGGCGCCCTCCGGGCGGGAGGCAATGGCCGCGACGTCGCGGCCGCGCAGCCGGCACATGTAGTGCGTGCCGTCGACTCCCTCGGGCATCGTGTCCTCGGCCTGCCACCCGAAGAGCTGCGTGTAGAACCTCATTGCCGCGTCCGCGTCGGGTTGCCAGGTGTCGACCCAGCAGGGGACGCCGTGCTCGTAGCCGTTGCGCTCGCTCATCACTTCTCCTCGTACTCGTCGTGGCGGCGCCACCAGGTGTACGGCTCGTCTTGCGGGTACCCGGCCGGTGAGTCCTCCCACGTCTCCTGGCGGCCGAACGGAGCCCGATCCAGGAAGCTCCAGATGGGCCCGACGGCCTCGAGGCCGCGGTTCTTCGTGAAGTAGGTCCGATAGACGTCGTCTCCGTCGCGCAGGAGGACGCTAAGGGCGAAGCCCTCGCCGTCCTGGTACGCGCCCTCCTTGGGCTCCGGCGGAGAGGTGCCGAAGTCGACGCCGAAGTCCCCGCCTCCCCACGAGTACCAGGGGTGCTGCCACCCCATCCGTTGCCGGAACGGCTCGAGCTTCGCGAACGGAGCGCGTGAGGTGATCGCGAAGGTGACGTCCCGGGCGTGCAGGTGGGCGGGGTGGCCGACTTGGTCGATGAACATGCAGCAACCGTCGCAGCCCGCCTCCTGATTCGGGCCGAACATGAAGTGGTAGAGGACGAGCTGGCTGCGGCCCTCGAACAGGTCAGCGAGCCCGACCTTCCCCTGCGGGCCCTCGAACTCGTACTCCTTCTCGATCTTTGTGCGCGGGAGCCGCCGGCGCTCGGCCGCGAGCTCATCGCTCCGCCCGGTCAGTGCCTTCTCCTTCGCGCGGAACTCCGTCTGTGCCGCTTCCCACTCGCCGGCTGACACGACCTCTGGAAGGTCCATCCCGATCTCCTTCCGTTCGCTTGCCGCTCTCTCCATATCGCCGCTGGACCGTACCATAAAGTCCTAAAAGACAACTAGTCAGTTGTATTTCAGGTACAGCCCAGAGTAAACTCGCGACATGGCACGAACCAGGTCTGCCGAGGACGGCTGCGGCATCGCTCATGCATCCGATCTGCTCGGACAGCGCTGGGCGCTCTTGGTCGTGCGGGAGCTGTTGCTCGGCCCAAAGCGATTCACCGACCTGCGGGCGGGGATACCCGACATCAGCCCGAACGTGCTCGGGCAGCGGCTGAGGGAGCTCGAGGAGTCCGGGATCGTGCGCAGGCGCAAGCTCGCCCCGCCCGCAGCAGTGCAGGTGTACGAGCTGACCGACTGGGGGCAGGAGCTGGAGCCCGCCGTCCTCGCTCTCGGCCGCTGGGCGAGCGGCTCGCCGGCGTTTCCCCGCGGCGCGCCCATGGGCCCGGATGCGCTGGTGCTCGCGTTGAAGTCCACGTTCCAGCCGCAGCAGGCCCGGGACCTGGACGCCACCTACGAGCTCCGGCTGGGCGAAGTCCCCTTCAAGATCTCAGTGAAAGGGGGGCGGTTCGAGGCGGCTCATGGCGAGGCCGAAAGTCCCGCCGCGGTGATCCGCGGCGATCCGGAGGACATCGCGGGGGTGGTCTTCCGGGGAAATCGGCTGGGGGAAGCGGTGGAGTCCGGAGACGTCCGGATCGACGGCAGCCGCCGGGCCGTCAACGCGCTCTTCCGCGCGATGACCTGATCTAAGCCCAGATCTCGACTCGGCCCAGCCGTTCTTCATCGCCGCTTTTCCGGCCGGTCACAAACCTGGCCGCCATCTCGTCTCCCAGGTAGAACGACGAAAGGAGCCGACATGAATGCCGAGACCGCCGCGCGACGCGCCGAGGTCGTGGATGAGGTTTCGAAGTGGGGGGTCGGTGGGGGGATTCTCGTCACCGCGCTCGCCCCACTCGCCCTGCCGATCCTGATCCTCACGATCGTTGCCCTGCTGCCACTCGCCGTGCCACTGCTCGCCCTGGGATTGCTGGCGGGGGTCGTCGCCCTGCCGGTCGTGCTGATCCAGAAGCTCGTTCGCGCGCTGAGCGGACGCAGGCCGCGCCACCCCCGCCCGGGGCCGGAGCCAGCGCCGCGAACGGCGGGCGAGCTCTAGGACTCCGCGAGCAGGTCGCGGTAGTCGCCGCGGTGGAAGAGCAGCGGCTCGCCCTCGCTTGCCTCGGCCTCGAGCACGTTGCCTGTGAGGATCAGGTGGTCGCCGCCGTCGATCAGGTCGCGCAGCTCGCAGGCGACCCACAGTAGGGCGCCCTGGAGGCGCGGCAGCCCTTCCCGCTCGGCCCACTCGACGCCGGCCCACTTGTCGGGGGCCGGGTCCTTGGCGGAGAAGCGGCGCGCGAGCTCGGCCTGGCCCGCCGCGAGCGCGTTGACGCCGAAGCGCCCCTGGGCCCGCACCGAGGTGAGCGTTCGCGATCCGCGGTCGAGGCAGGCGAGCATCATCGGCGGCTCGAGCGAGAGGGAAGTGACCGCGTTCGCCGTCGCGCCGGACGGCCCCTGGGGCCCGACTGCGGTCACCACGGTCACCCCAGTGGCGAAGGCGCTCAGCGCCCGCCTGAACTCCTCGCCGCTCACCCCGTCGCCGGCCATGCCTGAAACCTACGCCCCCGGCGAATCTGGCCATCAAGCAGTTCCATATGATCCCGCCGCGTGCGAGGGGCTCTCCTACTGATCGCTGTTGCCGCGCTCGCGGCCGCCACCGGCTGCGGGACGCAGGGGATCCAGGTCCCCGACAACGACCCGACCCATGCGGGCGCCGAGATCTTCGCCCAGCGCTGCTCCGGCTGTCACACGCTCACGCCCGCGGGGACGGAGGGGAGCTCCAACCGCAGCGAGCGGGTCCAGGGCCCCAACCTCGATCAGCGCCACGAGACGATGGACGACGTGATCTTCGCGATTCGCAACGGCGGCTTCTCGGGCGCGATCATGCCGCAGAACATCGTGGTCGGCGCCGACGCGCAGAAGGTCGCCGCCTTCGTCGCCAAGTACGCGGGCCAGGACGTCGCCGAGGCGCCCGCGCCGCCGCAGACGACCACCAGCGCCACTCCCTAGCGGCCGGGAGCGAGCCACGCTCGATCTAAAGCAGATCCGCGCCGACCCCGAAGGGGTCCGCCAGGCTCTGGCGAGGAGGGGCGCAGCCGATCAACTGGACGAACTGCTGGGCGTGGACGAGCGCCGCCGCGAGCTCAACACCCGGATCGACGCGATCAGGGCGGAGCAGAACAAGCTCTCCGGCGAGATCGAGGAGGCGGCCAAGGCCGGCAAGGCGGGCGACCCGGAGTTCGCCGAGACGCGCGAGAGATCGGGCGAGTTGAAGTCCGAGCTCAAGGAGCTTGAGCCCCAGCTCGGCGAGCTCGACGAGCAGCGCGAGCGGATCCTGGTTTCGCTCCCGAACCTGCCCGATCCCGAGGCCCCGGATGGCGACACAGAGGAGGACAACGTCACCATCCGCGAGGTCGGCGAGAAGCCCGACTTCGGCTTCGAGCCCCTCGATCACCTCGAGCTCGGCCAGCGTCACGGCTGGATCGAGATGGAGGCGGCCGCGGAGCTCTCGGGTTCGCGCTTCGCCTATCTGATGGGCGACCTGGTCATGCTCGAGCTCGTACTCGTCCGCTTCGCGATGGAGCGGATCAGCGCCGAGGGCTTCCGGCCGACAGTCCCGCCGGTGCTGGTCCGCGAGCGCGCGCTGTACGGGACCGGGGTCTTCCCCGGAGACCGGGAGATGATCTACGAGGTCCCGCACGACGAGCTCTTCCTGATCGGGACCTCCGAGGTCTCACTCGCCTCCCTCCACGCCGACCAGATCATGGATGCCGGCGAGTTGCCCAAGCGCTACGGCGGCTTCTCGACCTGCTTCCGGCGCGAGGCGGGAGCGGCGGGCCGTGACACCAGGGGGATCTTCCGCGTGCACCAGTTCGACAAGGTCGAGATGTTCAGCTTCGTCGAGCCAGGCTCCTCGCGCGAGGAGCACGAGCGCATCCTGGCGATCCAGGAGGGCATCCTGGCCGAGCTCGATATCCCATACCGCGTGGTCGACATCGCGGTCGGCGACCTCGGCGCCCCTGCGGCTCGCAAGTTCGATTGCGAGGCCTGGATACCCAGCCAGGAACGCTTCCGGGAGGTGACAAGCTGCTCGAACACCACCGACTTTCAGGCAAGACGCCTGTCCAGTCGATACCGTGCCGCGCAAGGAGAATCCCCAGAACCCGTGCACACGCTGAACGGAACTGCAGTGGCTGTGGGTCGGACCCTGATCGCGCTGCTGGAGAACGGACAGAGGGAGGACGGATCGGTGGAGATTCCCACCGCTTTGCAGGAATTTGGCGCTCCGGAACGGATTCCCACATAGATGACGCCCGCATCCAGTCCCAAACGAGTAGTCCTGTGCGACGACCACGAGATCGTGCGCGAGGCCATCAAGGCCAGGATGGCCGATGTCGAGGGCGTCGAGATCGTCGGTGAGGCCGAGACCGGCGAGGAGGTCGTCGACAAGGTCAAGGAGCTCGAGCCCGACGTTTGCATCGTGGACGTCGAGCTGCCGGGCAAGGACGGCATCGACGCGACCAAGGACATCCTCAAGGCCCGCCCCGAGACCCGGGTGATCATCTTCACGGCCCACGCCCAGCCCGACCTGCTCACGCTGGCGCTCCGCGCCGGGGCCTCGGGATACGTGCTCAAGTCCGCGCCGAGCGAGGACATCGCCCGCGCGATCGAGGTCGTCGCCGGCGGCGGCACCTTCGTCGGCACCGAGCTCGGTCAGGGGGCGGGAGAGGTCGAGAAGCTGCTCGAGCTGACCCCCCGCGAGCGTGAGATTCTGGAATTGCTCGCGGAGGGCCTGCGCGTCAAGCAGATCGCCGACCGGCTCTCGCTCAGCCCCGCCACGGTCCACACCCACGTGCGCAACGCGATCGCGCGCATGGAGGTCGACACGCGGACCGAAGCGGTGGCCCTCGCCGTGCGCTTCAGCTACCTGGGCGCCGGCGGCAAAGTCTGAGCGGCCCCGCCGGGCCGCTCAGTGGTTACTCCTCCGGCTTGAACTCGAGAGCGCAGCCGTTGATGCAGTAGCGCTGGCCGGTCGTCTCCCGGGGCCCGTCATCGAAGACGTGGCCGAGGTGGGCCTCACAGCGTGAGCACACGACCTCGGTCCTTCGCATGAAAAGGCTGTTGTCCGGCGCGGTCTCGACGGCCTCCCCCTCCCTCGGCTGGTCGAAGCTCGGCCACCCGGTCCCGGAGTCGAACTTGTTCTCCGAGTCGAACAGCGGCTGTCCACAGGCCACGCAGACGAACTGTCCCGGCTGCTTGACGTCGTTGAGCTCGCTGGTGAATGGCGCCTCGGTGCCCTTCTGGCGGACGACCTCGTACTGCTCGGGGGTGAGCTGCTCGCGCCACTCCTGCTCGCTCTTCTTGACCTTCTCCAAGTCTCTACCTCGCTTCCGTGTAGGTCTCGACCAGGTTAACCCGGTCATCTCACAGTCCAGCGAGTGCCGCTCGCGTTACTGGACCGGGAAGCGCGCCTGCCTAGGATGCCGCCGATGCCCGACTCGTTCTACGAGCCCGACGGAGACGGCTACCTCGCCACCGAGCTCACCAGGGGGCCGTGGGACCCCGGCGCGCAGCACGCCGGCCCTCCGGCCGCGCTGATCGGCCGGGAGATCGAGCGCCTCGGGGGAGGCAGGCTGGGCGGCGGCGAGGGCCCGCCGGCTCAGGTGGGGCGGATCACCTACGAGATCCTTCGATCGGTCCCGATCGCTCGGCTGAGTGTCCAGGCCGAGATCGTCCGGCCCGGCCGGCACGTCGAGCTCGTCCGGGCGACGCTCGCCGACGAGGACGGCGAGCCGCTCGTCCGCGCCCAGGGCTGGCGACTGCGCGCCGATCGCGTCAGCTTCGAGGCGCCGGCACCGGCTGCGGCCAGCCCTTCCGGACCGGAGCAGGGCGAGCACGCGAGCTTTCCCGACGTCGGACTGGGCGTCGGCTACCACTCGGCGATGGAGTACCGATTCATCCGCGGCAGCTTCACCGAGCTCGGCCCGGCCACCGTCTGGATGCGAATGGGGGTGTCGCTGCTGCCCGGCGAGGAGCCGTCCGCGCTCCAGCGCGTGCTCGTCGCTGCGGACTCCGGCAACGGGGTGAGCGTGACCCTCGACTGGTCCAGGTACCTCTTCATCAACGTCGATCTGACTGTGCATCTGCACCGGATGCCGGCGGGCGAGTGGATCTGCCTCGAGGCGGAGACATTTCCGGAGCCGAGCGGTATCGGGATGGCCGATACGCGGCTCCTCGATCAGGAGGGTCAGATCGGCCGAGCCGTTCAGACGTTGCTGGTCGCGCAGCGAAAGGCGACCGGCTGAGGCACGGCCAGGCCCTCGGCGACCGCGGATCTCAGCACCCGCTCGACCGATGCGACGACCTGAGGGTCGAACTGGCTGCCCGCGCCGCGGCGAAGCTCCTCGAGCGCCGTCTCGGGGCCGCGCGCCGGCGAGTAGGGCCGCTCGGCGGTGATCGCGTCGTAGGCGTCG
>JBKPTM010000016.1:0-2698 GCA_046765935.1 Actinomycetota bacterium
GCTCGTCCGGCACACCGATGGAGCGCCAGATCGCGATCGACTCCTCGTCGGGCCCGAGGCCCAGATCCTCGTCGCCCTCGAAGACCGACACCCAGATCTGCTCCGGATCGAAGCCGAAGCCCTCCGTCGAGAGCTCCCAGCCCCAGGCGATCGACTGCTCCTTGAAGTAGTCGCCGAAGCTCCAGTTGCCGAGCATCTCGAAGAAGGTGAGATGGCGCGCCGTGTTGCCGACCTCATCGATGTCGACAGTGCGGAAGCAGCGCTGGACGTCCGCCACGCGGGGAGCCGGCGGCTCAGCCTCGCCGCGGAAATAGGGCTTGAACGGCTGCATCCCCGCGGTGGTCAGCAGGACGGATGGGTCATCGACCGACGGGATCAGCGAGGCGGAGGGCACGATGCGATGGCCTCGCTCCTCGAAGAACGAGAGGTAGGTCTGGCGGATCTCGTCGACTCTCACGCGGCGGAGTCTAGGAGCGCCGGTCCGCCGAGGCGCCTCTCGGGCCGAAGCTAGGCGATGGTCCCGTGGCCGACGACGAGGTCGCCGTCGAGCAGGCAGGCGACCTGTCCCGGCGCCGCCCCGTCGATGGGCTCCGCGAGGGCGACGATCGCCTCGCTCGGGTCGCCGTTGACCTCGAGGCGGCAGTCACGCTTCGGCGAGTGGTACCGGAGGCGGACGCCGTCGACGCGGTCCGCCGAGCGGAGCAGCCGGGTGCCGCGGATGCGGACCCGCCGCGTCGCCAGCTCGCTGCGATCGCCCGCGATCACGGTGTTGGTCGCGGCTTCGGTGCCGAGCACGTAGAGCGGCTCACCGCCGCCCACACCGAGGCCGCGCCGCTGGCCGACCGTGAAGTTGTGGTGCCCGGTGTGAGAGCCGATCCGTCGCCCGCGGCGGTCGACGACGTCGCCGGGACGCTCCGTGAGGCCGGCGTGACGGCGCAGGAACTCGCGCTTGCCCTGGCCGGCGAGGAAGCAGAGGTCCTGGCTTTCCGCGCGGCCCGCGACCTCGAGGCCGGCGCGCGCCGCGAGCTCGCGCACCTCGGGCTTCGTCAGCTCGCTGAGTGGGAAGCGCAGCCGCTCGAGTGAGCCGGGTCGGAGTCCGGAGAGCATGTAGGTCTGGTCCTTGGCCGGGTCGGCCGCCGCCGCGAGCAGCGGGCCGTCCCCGTCGTCCACGATCCGCGCGTAGTGCCCGGTCGCGAGGCGATCGGCGCCGAGCCGGTCGGCGAGCGCGATCATCGCGTCGAGGCGGAGGTCCCCGTTGCAGAGGACGCAGGGGTTGGGGGTCCGCCCCTCCGCGTAGCCGCGGAGGAAGGGCCCGACCACCCCGGTGCGGAACTCGCTCTCCAGGTCGAGCGTCAGGTGCGGAACGCCGAGCGAATGGGCCACTCGGCGGGCGCCGAGGACGGCCTCGGGCGAGCAGCAGCTGCGTTCGCCGTCGGTCTGCTGATCCGCCCACAGCTTCAGCGTGACCGCCACGACCTCGCGCCCCGCCTCGCGCTCGCGGAGGGCAGCGACGGCCGAGTCCACCCCGCCGCTGAGCGCCACCAGGACTCGCTCGCCATTCGCTGGGGCGGCGGCGAGCTGCTGGCCCGAGCCGGCCAAGCACGAGAGCGCCCGATGGAGCGCGTCGGCGGCGAGGACGGCCGCGTGCCGGTGGCTGGCGCCGAGGCCGCCGAGCTCCGACTCGATTCGATCGGGCCCGACCCCAGCCGCCTCGAGCACCGATGCGCCGTCCGCGAGCTCGGCCGTCGCGGCCGCGGCCGCGGCCGTCGCCGAGCAGCCCTCGTGATCGAAGGTCACGGACTCGATCCGGCCCTCATAGACGGACACTGAAAGCCGGACCAGGTCGCCGCAGGGGGCGCCGCCGGCCGAGCCGCTGAAGGCGCCGTCGGGCGCCGGACCTCGGCGCGTCCCATCGGCGAGGAACTCCTCGAAGAGCTCCCGATTCGTGGCTACGTCACTCACGCGCCGAAGGGTAAACGCGGCCAGAACGACAAACGGCGCCTCTCGGCGCCGTTCGCATTTGAAGGCTCCAGCCTGCCGTTTCCGCTCCGGCTTGGTAACCCGTGTCGCACAGGTGGTGGTCTACCGACGGCCCCGAGGGACTGCCGGAAATCGACCCCCAAGCCAGTTGTGTTGGGTCAACGTTTGAAGCGGTTCGCGTACAGGCTCGGGCCTTCATCAACCCTAGCACCGGGTCTGACCTACTCCCGGACCTCTTGTGGCTCGTCGAGCAGGTACCAGGACGAGATCAGGCCGTCACGGATGCCGAGCTCGATCGCGACCCGCGAGCTGTCGCCGACCTCCCTGCTCTCGCGCCAGACGTACTGCAGCTCGGCGTGGACGAGAACCCCCGAGGGCGTCTCCTCGATCTCGACGGGGACGTAGCGGCGGACCAGGTGATCGAAGACCTTGCCAGCCCACTCCATCGCCGCGACCCGGCCGTGGTGGACTGTGCGCTCGGTGCGGATCTCGACCTCGGGGTGCACGAGCTCGCCGACCGCCGCCCGGTCGCCCACGCTGAGGGCGGCCAGGAAGCGGCGAGCGAGCTCGGCCGAGTCCGTGTCTAGCTCCTGGTTCGGCGCAGGTTCTCGATGAAGCGCCGGGGCTGGGCACCGAGGCTCGCCTCCTTCGTGAAGCTGAGCCCGATCGCGATCAGCCCGAGGATGAGCAACGCCCACGGCCAGCCGCCGAACTTGAA
>JBKPTM010000017.1:0-2812 GCA_046765935.1 Actinomycetota bacterium
GTGCGGCAGCGAGCCGTCCCAGTCGGGGCCGGCGAACAGCGTCAATCCGTCGCCGAGCAGGTCGAGCGTCGAGACCAGGCCGGCGTCGCGCGCGACCCAGACGTGGGCGATGCGCCCACCGATGTCGGCATTCAGGCCGACCGAGCTGGGCAGGATCGACCCATTGGGACGGACCGAGCGCCCGGTGTTGAACTCCGCGACGGGGCGGCGCTCGTCCTCATAGCTGTCCAGCAACCCGTCGCCGCCCCAGCCCCGCAGGACCCAGGCGAGCTTCCAGCCGAGGTCGAAGCCGTCTCGGATCGCGGTATTGAGTCCCGTGGCGCCCCTCGGCGTCACCCGGTGCGCGGCATCGCCGATCAGGAAGGCGTTGCCCTCCCGGAACCGCTCGGCGAGACCGATCCCATAACCGACCACGCTCGTTCCCACGATCTCGATCGGCAGGTCCTCCACGCCGGCGGCGTCGAGGATCCACCCATTCAGTTCGTCGGGGGTGAGTGCGTTGAGGTCGTCGGTCGAGCTGTCCCAACGCCCCGCGAGCACCCAGCGGTCCGGCTGCCCGGCCGGCAGGATGGCGCGTCCCTCAGGCTCGTCCGTGAGGAAGTAGATGACATGCCGCCGGTTCCCAACGACGTCCCAGAGCGGCGCCCGAAAGTGGATCGACAGCCGCTCTTCGAGGTTCGCGGACCCTTCGGTGGAGATGCCGAGCTCCCGTCGGACGCGGCTGCGAACCCCATCCGCGCCGATCACGTACTTGGCGCGGATCCGTAGTCGCCGGGAACCGGCGACGAGCGTCAGCAGATAGCCGCCCCGCGACTGCGCCTCGAGGGCGACGAGCTCGATCCCTCGTTCGACCTGCACGGAGTCCGCCGACCCCAGGCGGTCTTCGAGCAGGGGCTCGAGCTCGTCCTGGCCGAGGCTGGCCGGCGAAGTCGGGCTGATGAGAGCTGCCTGCTCACGGGTAGGGAACCCTGCGTCGACCGGTTCGCCTCGATCCGCCGCCAAGCTGGGCAGCGCGAGCGGCTGCATCTCGACGTCCAACGCCCGTTCCCGCACCGCCGCCTCCAATCCCCAGCGCCGAAGGAGCTCCATCGTTCCCGTGCTCAGCGTGTTTGCTCGCGGCAGCGTCGATGGAGATGGGCGGCGTTCGACGACGACCGTCTCAATCCCATACGAGCCGAGCGTCAAGGCGCTCGCCAGGCCGGCGGGGCCGGCTCCGACGATGACGACGTCGCAATCGAAGTCGAGTTCCATGGGGCGTGCTCTTCCTTTCAATGGACAAGCTGTCCGACGGACTGTACCACTTCATCGGACACGCTGTCTACTGAAGTAGACTGCGCGCCACATGACCCCTCGCCGGTACCAGCAGCGGGCCCGCGCGGAGGACGCGGCCCGCACTCGCTCGCGGATCATCGAGGCGGTCTTCGACCGCCTGCGTGAGTCGCCGGCCGAGCCTGTCGCGATCGGCCGGATCGCGCGCGATGCCGGGGTGGCGCGCTCAACGGTCTATGCGGTCTTCGGCTCGCGGGCCGGGCTCTTCGACGCGGTCGGTCGCGAGCTCGGCCAACGCTCCGGCTACTCCAGCCTCGTGGACGCCAAGCACCAGCCCGACGCCCGCGACTACCTGCGCGCCGGCATGCGGGCCTACGGCCGGATGGTCGCCGCCAACCGCGACATCTACCGGGCCCTGCGCTCCATGGGACAGCTCGACGAGGAAGCCGTCGGCGATGTGGTGAAGCGGATGGACGACGAGCGCGCCGCCGCGATGAAACGCCTGGCGGGCCGCCTCGCCGAGCAGGGCGTCCTACGCGAGGGACTCAGCACGAAGGACGCCGAGCACATCCTCTTCATGCTGACCGGCTTCGAGAGCTTCGACACCCTCCTCACCGAGCGGGGTCTCTCGCCTGACAAAGCGGTCGACCTCTTGATCAACACGGCGGAGCAGGCCCTGTACGCCAAGCCCCACGGCGGTGGGCCGTCGAGGGCGAGAGTAGGCTGACGCTACGCGCCCGATGGCGGTCGACCTGGTCATCGACATCGAGAACACCCCCGGCTCTCTGGCCGAGGTGGCGACCGCGATCAGCGACGCGGGTGTGAACATCGCCGCCGCCACCTGCATCGGGCCGGGCGACCGGGCCGAGGTCCACATCCTCGTTCCGCACGCCGAGGCCGTGAAGCATGCGCTCGCGATCTCGCACGTCGGCATCAGTCGCGAGCGGCAGGTCGTGGTGGTCGAGGTCGAGGACCGCCCGGGCGTCTTGGCTGACCTGACTCGCAAGATCGCCCGGGCCGGGGTCAATCTCGACCTGGTCTACATCGCGACGCAGAATCGAATCGTCTTCGGGGCAGATGACCTCGATGCCCTCCGGACCGCGGTCGGCCAGGCCCACTGACCGAGCCCGGAGTGCTCGACTGCGCCGCGTCGCAGAGCCCGAAAAAGAGCGGCGTGGCGGGGCCGCGGGAGGCAGGGGGTCCACACGGCCCGCGCCACGCCTGCGCGTCGGTAGCCAGGGAGGGATTTCCGACGCGATCGTTCCCGGAGGCGGGACTGGCCCGGGAACGAGTCTTGTCAAGTTATTACGTCCTCCCGCCTGGCCTGATTATTCCCCGTTTGGTCTCCCGGTGTCAACTCCCGCGTCCCGATTCCCCATCCGCGGCGCTCGATCAGCTCGATCGCGATCACGCTGCCGAACGGCCCGATCGGCGTGAGCGTCGCCGCCAGCAGCGGCCACGGCGCCTCGCGACGCACGATCGCCCAGAGAATCAGGGCGCACAGGCCCAGGTAGCCGATCCCGTGGAGCAGGCCGAACAGGGA
>JBKPTM010000018.1:0-5776 GCA_046765935.1 Actinomycetota bacterium
GGCTCGGCGGGTGCAACCGGTACGTCCGGTGCGACCGGCGCTGACGGCGCAACCGGTCCGGCCGGGGCGACCGGAGCAGCTGGCGCCACTGGCGCGGCCGGGGCAACTGGTGCAACCGGCGCCGACGGTGCTACCGGCGCCGACGGTGCCACGGGTGCCACGGGCGCTCAGGGCGCCACGGGCGCGCAGGGTGCCACGGGGGCCCAGGGTGCGACCGGGGCGGGTGGCGCGACCGGCGCGACTGGCCCTCAGGGACCGACCGGTCCCCAGGGACCGACCGGCGCTGACGGGGCCACCGGCGCAACCGGTGCTCAGGGTGCCACCGGTTCTCAGGGCGCTACTGGTGCTCAGGGATCCACCGGCGCTGACGGGGCCACCGGCGCGACCGGTGCTCAGGGTGCCACCGGTTCTCAGGGCGCGACCGGCGCTCAGGGCGCGACCGGTGCACAGGGGCCGACGGGTGCCGGCGGGGCCACGGGAGCCACCGGAGCGACGGGCGCTACCGGAGCGGCCGGTGCTGATGGCGCGACAGGAGCCACCGGGGCGACCGGATCTCAGGGCCTGGTCGGCGACACCGGCGCGACCGGTGAGACCGGAGCCACGGGTGCGCAGGGCGCGACCGGCGCAACCGGCGCGACCGGGGCGGACGGAGCCACCGGTCCGACCGGGCCCCAGGGCCCGACCGGTCAGACCGGCGCGACCGGAGCTACAGGCTCGACCGGCACGAACGGCACCAACGGCTCTGACGGGGCGACGGGTTCAACCGGCCCGGCCGGTCCGACAGGGCCGACTGGGGCCACCGGATCTGCAGGCGCGACCGGTGCGACCGGTGCGACAGGTGCCAACGGCACGAATGCCGCAATGATCGGCGGCGGCGGAGGTAGTTCAAATATCCAGAACGGCGCCACTAACTACCTCAGCCTCTTCTTGGACGAGGCCTCGCCGACCGAGTCGATCGCGCAGCAGCGGGTGACGGAGGCCGGCACGCTGTCGCAGCTCAGTGTGAGGCTCGACCAGAACCCTGGCACCGGTAGCGACCAGTACACGTTCACCGTCAGGAACAACGGCTCGAACACAACGGTGACCTGCACGATCACTACGCCGGCGACGAGCTGCACCGACACGACGCACTCCGCGACATTCGCGGTGGGCGACTTGCTCTCGATCAGCTCGGTGCCGGGTAACAGCCCGTCGAATCAGCCGGACGCTCGCTGGACCGGGCTATTCACCGGAAGCTGAGCAAATAGCCAGGTTTGACACCCGGCGCCGCTCCGCTGGCGCCGGGTGTCGCCTGCAAAGCCTTGGCACTGCTGACCGACTCTCTAGCTAGGGTGCGCCCCCATGTATCGACTCCGTGAGCCCAGAAACGCAGCCATTGTCGGCGTACTGATCGCCGCGTTGATCGTTGCTCTCTTCCTCGTGTTGAACAACGACGACGACAACGGCTCAGAGCCCGCCTCGACCAACGGCCCCGAGGCCGTCAGCGTCCAGGGCCTGCGGCAGCTGGCGTCGTCGGTCGACCATCCCGTCTACTGGGCCGGTGAGCGCCCCGGCAAGGAGTACGAGCTCACGATCTCGGATCAGGGCAACATCTTCGTTCGCTACCTGGACCCGAACACGCCCATCGGCTCGCGGGCTGTGACCTCGCTGACGATTGGCACGTATCCGGTTTCGAACGCCTACGAGGCGCTCCAGGGGATCGCGAAGAAGCCGGGGGCGAAGACCGGCAAGACTCCCGACGGGGGATTCGTGGTGACCAACGAGGGCACGCCGCAGAGCGTCTACGTCGCCTACCCGGACAGTGATCACGAGATCGAGGTCTATGACCCGGATCCGAAGACGGCGTTCTCCCTCGCAACGTCCGGGGCGATTGTCCCCATCACCTCCTGAGGACATCGATCTCGAGGCACGGCGCTTCGCCGCCTACCTGATCGATCGAGAGCTGCCGCCGGCGCTGATTGAGCGCTACCGCCGCGCCAACGATCAGCTGCTGCCGGATCCCCCCGCTGCGCAGGACCGCGCGCTGATGGCTCTGGTCCGCGCCCATCCCGCCCTGCTGCCGCTACTTGACGGCGCCAGCGGCCTGATCCGCCCGACCTGCCTGCTGCGCAAGAAGCTCCTGATCATGCTGGCCTTGCTGGAGACGACGCCCGAATTCGCCGACTGGTTCGAGCCGCCGGCCCGCGGCGGCGTCCGCACTATCGTCGCCCTGATCGGCCAGGGGACGCTGGCCGCCCTGCAGGTTGCCGGGGGCCTGCTGATCTGGCCGCTCGTCCTGGTCCGGGGCCGAATCTCGCGAGCGCGATGACGGACGGGTCCGTCGACGTCCTGGTCGTGGGCTCCGGACCGAGCGGAGTGAACGCCGCCGCCCCGCTCGTCGAGGCGGGCCTCCGCGTCCGCATGCTCGACTTCGGTAACCGCGACAGCGAGTATGAGGACCTCGTCCCGCGCGACCCGTTCTCGGAGGTCCGTCGCACCGATTCCGACCAGCACCGGTATTTCCTGGGCGAGGACTTCGAGGGGGTCTCCTTCGGCGAAACCGAGACCGGTGCTCAGCTCACACCCCCGCGGCGGTTCGTCGAGCGCGATACGGACTCCCTCGCTCCAGTCGAATCCCGCACATTCCACCCGCTGCAGAGCCTGGCGCTGGGCGGCCTGGCAGCGGCTTGGGGGGCCGGATGCCCGCCTTTCCTGGACCGGGATCTCGAAGGGTTCCCGATCTCGTACGCGGACCTCGTCCCGCATTACGAGTCGGTGGCGGCTCGGATTGGCGTCAATGGCGAGGCCGACGATCTGACGCCATACATGGGCGAGCTCGCCGCGCTGCAGCCCCCCGTCGACATCGACACCAACGCAAGCGAGATTCTCGGGCTCTACCGGCGCCGAAGTCGGCGAATCAACGCTGCCGGCTTCTATCTGGGAAGGCCTCGCCTCGCCATGCTCAGCCGGCCCCTCAACGAGCGAGCCGCGACCGGTTATCGCGACATGGACTTCTGGACCGATCAGGAGCGCAGCGTGTACCGGCCAGGTTGGACGGTTGACGAGCTGACTGGCCAGGCCAACTTCAGCTACGAGGACCGGCACCTGGTCGAGTCGTTCTCCGAGACCGGGTCAGGTGAGGTGGAGGTGAGCGCCCGTCGACACCCGGACGGAGATGTCCGCACCCACCGGGCGCGCTCTCTGGTGATCGCGGCCGGGGCTCTCGGCACGGCCCGCATCGTCCTCCGATCCCTCGACCGATATGACCGCCGCGTCCCGCTCGTCTGCAACCCCCACACCTACTGCCCAATGATCAACCTGCGGATGATCGGCAGGCCAGCCGCGGACCGCCGCCACAGCATGGCCCAGCTCTGCTTCGTGTACGCGCCGGACGGCTCGCCGGGCCTCACGGTGGGGCACGTCTACTCCTATCGATCGCTCCTCAGCTTCAAGCTTGTCCGCGAGTCACCGCTGGCCCACCGCGCCAGCGCCCGGATCGTCCGCTCTCTGCTTCCCGCACTGACCATCGCGCTGCTGCAGCACGCCGACGAGCCCACGGCCGACAAGTACTGCTCTCTGCGCCGCCAGGGGGACGGCGACACCCTGGAGATCGGCTACGCCCTCTCCGATCAGGAGGAGGCGCGCATCGAGCGCGTGGAGCGGGCGATCGTCAGGCACTTCCGGAGCCTTCGCTGTCTCGCGATCCGCCGAGTGCGACCGGGCCACGCGGCGAGCGCCCACTACGCGGGCTGCTTCCCGATGGCGGCCGAGGGCGGCGAGCTGACGACCGAGCCATCGGGACGGCTGCGCGGCACGGGGAACGTGTACCTGGCCGACGGCTCGGTGTTCCCGCGCCTTCCCTCCAAGGGCCTCACCTTCACGATGATGGCCAACGCAGACCGGGTGGGCACCGGCCTGAGCCGTGCGCTCAAGTCATGAGCCAAACGGTCGCGATCACCGGGGCGAGCGGGTTCATCGGCAGTCATCTCTGCGAGTGGTTCGCGGCCCGCGGCTGGTCCGTGCGCGCGATGGCTCGAACACCGGAGTCGCTCGATTTGGTCGGTCCCGACATCGAGCGCTACCGATGCGATCTGCCGGACGACATCGATCAGGCGGCGCTCGAGGCGGCCACGGCCGTCGTCCACTGCGCCTACGAGACCCGCGCCACCGATCCGTCGCGGGCCCGAGCCACGAACGAGGAGGGCACTCTCCGGCTGCACCGGCTCAGCCGCGAGGCAGGGATCGATCGATTCGTCTTCCTCTCCTCGACGGCGGCTCACCCTGACGCGCTCTCCTACTACGGCCGCAGCAAGCTTGCGATCGAGGAGAGCCTCGACCTGACCGTTGACTCGGTGGTCCGCTCGGGCCTGGTCATCGGAGCGGGGGATGGCGGCCTCTTCCATCGCATGACGGACTCGCTGCGGCGCACACGGCTGGTTCCCATCATCGGCGGCGGGCGTCAGATTCTCCAGACGGTCTACATCGACGACCTGTGCACCGCAATCGAGCGTGTGATCGCGACCGGCGACATCGGGAGGAGGGTGGTGGCCGAGACAGGCGGGCTGTCGGTCCGCGAGTTTTTCCTGGCTCTCGGTGAGCGCCTCGGCGTCCGCCCGCGTTTCGTGCCGCTGCCGGGCGGGCCGCTGGCCGCAACCCTGCGTGTGGTCGAGAAGCTCGGGATCACCCTCCCCGTCACCTCGGAGAACATCCTGGGGATGAGATCCCTGCGCGAGCAGGACTCGCGCGGAGATCTCGAGGCGCTCGGGATCCGGGCCCGCAGCGCACTGGAGAGTCTCGATTCCGCCCTTCGTGCCTGAGTCGAGGGTTCTGGATTGACTGCCGCGATTCCCGTGTGATAGACAGCATCTGGGAGCTTCGCGGTACGCCACGGACGGCGTCCATGACTTGGACCCGACTGAAAGGCGTCAACACAGGTGACCGCGCGCAGGGGAGTCAGGGGTCGTTTCCTCATCCTGTTCACGCTTGCGTCCCTCGTGACGTCGCTGTGGGCCGTCGACGCGGCATCTGCGCAGTCATCGGTCAACCTCTGCGTGAAGAAGAAGAAGCCCGGTAAGGGCACCCTGAAGCTTGCAAACGGGACCAGGTGCTCGAAGGGCTACTCGCTCTTGACGATCGGCGGCGGCTCCCAGGGAGCGCCAGGTCCTCAGGGCCCGATCGGCCCACAGGGACCTCAGGGGACGACTGGGGCGACCGGGGCCACGGGTTCGGCCGGACCCACCGGCGCCACGGGCGCGACGGGTCCAGGGGCCGGCGCGACCGGGCCCACCGGTCCGACAGGAGATACAGGCGCGTCAGGTGCGACGGGGCCCACTGGTCCAACCGGTGACGCAGGCGCCTCGGGAGCGACCGGCGCGACTGGCCCAACCGGGGACGCGGGCGCCACCGGTGCGGCCGGAGCGCCCGGACCGGCTGGGGCCACGGGCCCAGCCGGCCCGACCGGTCCTCAGGGCCCGACAGGCGATACTGGGGCGACCGGCGCCACCGGTGCTACGGGGGCCTCCGGATCGACCGGCCCGACCGGTGCAACCGGCGCCGAGGGAGCCACCGGCGCGACCGGCTCGCAGGGCGATACCGGCGCCACCGGCACCACCGGATCCCAGGGCGCGACTGGCGCCGCGGGTGCCACAGGAGCCACCGGGGCTCAGGGTGCGACGGGCGATACCGGCGCTACAGGACCGCAGGGCCCGACCGGACCTCAGGGTCCCACCGGTGACACAGGCGCGACCGGCGCAACCGGTCCGCAGGGCGCCACCGGTGCCACCGGTGCCACTGGATC
>JBKPTM010000019.1:0-1444 GCA_046765935.1 Actinomycetota bacterium
GAGGTCGCCGAGCCGGCCCGCGAGCAGCAGCAGTCCGCCGAACGCGATCAGGTAGGCGTTGACGACCCAGGCGAGGCTCGACTGCGAGAAGCCGAGGTCGTCCTTGATCGAGGGCAACGCGACGTTCACGACGGTGATGTCGAGAACGATCATCAGCATTCCGGCGCACAGCACGTAGAGCGCGATCCACCGGCTGCGGTCGCTCTCAGCTTGCGTCGTTCCCACCTGTACCTGCGTCATCTAAATCTGCCTCCTGTGCCCGTCTTTGGGTCAATTCGGTCGTTTCCCATTACGACCGCCCCCTCCCGCAGAACTAATCGGTGGTTTGTAGCGGTTCGAGTGCGCTCGAAGTCAAGCGCCGGTGAAGCCTCGGCTCAATTACCCGTGAAGTAGTGCTGCGCCTCAGTCCAGCCGCGCCGGCAGCCCGAACCGCGCGTAGGCGGCCGCCAGCTTCTCGTAATCGGCCGGCTGCTCGGGTGTCCGCGCCTGTACCTCCGGGTCCGGATCCATGGAGGCGCGCACGATGAACGCGTCCACCTCCTTGATCTTCTCGCCCTCGAAGGTGAGCACATTGACCGCAAACGGCACCCGTGCCTGCTGCTCCTCGTCCCAGCTGTAGAAGGCGAGGGCCGGCTGCCCGTTCGCGGTTACCGGCAGCGCCCGCCAGCCCCACTCGCCGGTCATCGAGGACATCTCGAGGAAGCCGCGGATCCCGTCGAGTCCCTGGAACCAGCGGGACATCGGCGGCATCGTGAAGGCGGCGTCCTCGGCGAGCATGGAGACGACGGTGTCGACGTCGTTCCGCTCCCACGCGTCCGCGTACTGCTCGACGATCTCCTTGACCCTCTCGTCACCGAGCGAGCGCAGGGTCTCCTGCTGGCTCTGCTCGGGAAGCTTCTTCTCGACCGTCGCGCGGGCCCGCTGCAGCGCGCTGTTGACCGAGGCGACGGTGGTCTCCAGCGTGTCGGCGGTCTCTTGGGCGGAGAAGCCGAGGACCTCGCGGAGGATCAGCACGGCCCGCTGGTTGGCGGGCAGGAGCTGCAACGCGGCGATGAAGGCGAGCTCGACGGACTCGCGCTGCTCATAGCGCGCGTCCGGTGATGCGTAGCCGTCCTCGATCCCGAGCGTCTCGTCCGGATAGGGCTCGATCCAGACCGACTCGACCACCGGCTCGCCGACGCCCCCGTGCGGATCGGCCGGCGGGCCGTAGTCGATCGGCAGGACCCGCTTCGGCCGCCGCTCGATCGCATCCAGGGAGGTGTTGGTCGCAATCCGGTAGAGCCACGAGCGCAGCGAGCTGCGCCCCTCGAACTTCGGCAGCCCCCGCCAGGCCCGCACCAGGGCCTCCTGCAGGGCATCCTCGGCGTCCTGCACCGAGCCGAGCATCCGGTAGCAGTGGGCGTGGAGCTCGGAGCGGTGGGGCTCGACCAGGCGGCGATAGGCC
>JBKPTM010000020.1:0-4518 GCA_046765935.1 Actinomycetota bacterium
GCGATGGGCTGCGCTCGACGGGCGCGCCGACCGGGTCGTGGACCCGCGGCTGCGCGGCGAACTGGAGGGACGAGATCGGACCCGACCCGTCCCGCTCGAGCGCCGCGTAGCGGTCGATGCAGTTGGCGTCCGAGGTGAAGATGTAGTCGAAGAGCGCGGCCGCCTCCTTGAAGCGCTCGAAGTGGACCGGGTCCTCCTTGTTCCAGAAGACGGTGGGGATGTCCCGCTCGCGGCACCAGGCGATCAGTGCCTTCAGGTTGGGCAGACCGATGTAGTCGGGGTGCGTGTAGGAGGCGACCATGTACTGCCAGGAGCCGTTGTTGCCCTGCCAGGCCGACTCGACCAGCAGGAGATGCGGCTCATGGGACTCGAGTGCCTCTGCCCAGCCCTCCGCCTCGATGCGGAGGAGGTCGCAGTCCGGCTCGAAGCAGGCCGCCGACATCTCGTCGAGCACGCCGGCGACCCGGAGCTGGCGAACGTCCGAGGGCGGCGATTGCGCCTTCGCGAGCCAGCGCTCGCGCTCGAGATCCTCCTCGGTGACCACCGGCGCCGCGGGGACGGGTGTCCTCTCGGGCTCCGGTGCCGTCTGGGGCTCCGGAGCCGTCCCGGGCGCCGGCGCCGTTTCGGGCTGCCGCGCCGGCTCGGCGGCCCGCTCGGGCTGCGCTGCCTTCTGCGGCTCCGGCTTCTCGGCCTCGGCGGGCTTCGGCTCCTCCACCTTCGACTCCGCCTTGGGCGGAGCGGGCTTCGCCGGCCGACGCATGGCGGGCGTGGGGATCGGCTTCAGCCGCGAGCGCTCGGCGGCCGCCGGCTTCGGGGCCGGGGCGGCGATGGCAGGTCTCTCCGTCTTCGTCGGAGCCTTCCTGCTCTTGCTGAGTGCCGGCCGCGGGGCCGCCCTCCTGAATGGATGCCTGATCCGGGACCGCATCCGCCAGGTCATCCGCATCACGCGATAGGTCCGGCTGGATTCGAGCTGCTCGAGGCGTGACTGAAGCCGATCGCGTTCGGTGCGCAGGCGGTCGCGCTCGATGGACAGGCTGTTTCGCTCCCCCTCGAGACCGGTGATCTGCTGGCGGATGCTCTGGATGGTGGAGTCCAGGTCACTTTCGCGATCCCGGAGCTCGGACAGCTCGCGCTGCAGCTCATCCTGCTGGTCCCGGAGCTGCGCGAGCGTCTGCCGCTCACCCTCGAGCTCGGACGCGATCTCGTCTCGCGTCGTCTCGAGCGCGGCGATCTGCCGGCGGGCGCCCTCCAGCTCCGCCTCCCGCTCCTGAAGTGTCTCCTTGGTGACCTGCTCCTCGGCGAGCGTCCGCTCGAGCGTCTCCCGCTGGACCTCGAGCCGCCCGACCTGCTCCTGGACGGCCTCCATCCTCGACTGCAGTTCACGCTCGCGCTGCGCGGCGCTCTCCTGAAGCTCATTCTGTTGCGCCTCGAGTGCGCGGGCGCGCTCGCGGGCGTTCTCCATCTGCGGCCGCAGCCGCGCCTCCTGCTCCTGAAGCGCCGACCGGGTCGTTCGCTCCTCTGCCAGGGCCCGGTTCAGCATCTCGCTCTCGGCCTCGAGCCTGGCGACCTGCTCGTGCAGGATCACCGACCTGCCCTGGATTTCGCGCTCGCGCTCTCGTGCCGCCTCGGTCTCTCGCCTCGAGGTGCCGAGGTCCTCCCTGAGGGCGTCCCGCTCCGCCTCCATTGCGGCGATCCGCTCGGTGCGGTCGCTCAGCTGAGCGGAGAGCTCGGCGCCGCGCCGCTGCGCCTCCGCGGTGCGCTCGCGCTCCTCATCGAGTTGTGCCTCGAGCGTCGCAATCCGGTCGCGGTGGCCGGCGAGCTGCTCGAGCAGCTCGCCCTCCCGCTCACGCAGCTCGACCGAGCGCTGCTCGGCGCGCTCCAGCTCGAGTCTCGCGACCTCGCGGTTGCGCTCGAGTTCGGCCATCTCGTCGCGTGCCTGTGACAGTCGAGCGTCCCGCTCGATCTCGCGTGCGGCGAGGCGATCGGATCGGCGCTTCTCGTCGTCGAGCTTGGCGCCGAGGGCGTCGCGCTCGGCTTCGAGCGCGGCGAGTCGTTCCCGCGCCTCCGTGAACTCACCAGTGAGCTCGCGCTCCCTTTCGCGGAGCGCGTCGATCGCGGCTCTGCTCGTGTCGAGCTCCCTGACGAATGTCTCCCGCTCGGCCTCGAGGCCGGCGACCCGTTCGCGGTGGCCGATGATCAGCTCGTTCAGGTCGCGCTCACGGGCCTCGAGCGTCGCGACCCGGTGGGTGAGCGCGAAGGCCTTGTCGTCACTCGCCTCCTTCTCCGCCCTCAGCCGCTCGACCTCCGCCGCGGCGGATCGTCCCTTGCTCGGCTTGCCTGAGCCCGCATCCGCCATCAGAGAACAGTCTCCTCGAGTTGCTCGGCGACTCGCTCGAACGTGTACTGGCGCGCGGCCTCGGCGCAGCGATCCGCCGCCTCCTGACGAAGATCGGAATTCTTGGCTATCTGCTTGAGGACCGCGAGGATCTGCGCCGGATCGGTGGCGAACAGCGGGTAGTCGGCGCCGAGGAGCTCCTCGTAGAGGGAGGTGCGGTTGAGGATCACGGCGCAGCCCGCCGCGCCGTACTCGAGCACCTTGGTGGCGAGCTCCTTGTCCATCATCGGATGGCGGACCGAGAGCGCGACGTCCGCCTCGCGCAGCAGCGCATCGACCTCATCGCGGCTCACACCGCCGTGCCAGACGAGGTTCTCCGTCTCGGCGAGCGCCACCTCTGCGGCCGGCCTGAAGGAGGGGTCTTCGGGCGGGTTGTGGATCTTGTCGCCGACCAGGTGGAGCTCCGCATCCGGCTGGTCGCGAAGCAGCCGCTCGAAGGTCTCGATGACCTCGAGGAAGTAGTACTCGGGGGCGAACTTGCCGGCGTAGACGAGCTTGAGCCCGGCCTCGCGCGACGGGCGCGGCGCGGGCTTGGAGAAGGAGGGGATCATCGGAGGCAGCAGCGCGAGCTTGTCGGCATTGTCCGGGACCGCGACCCTCGCCAGCTCACGAATCGGCTCCGTCTGGCAGAAGACACGCTCGGAAGCTGGGGCGATCAGCCGGAGCTGGTCGATCTCCTGGCCCGGCTCGAAGTCGTGCGGGGTGAGGTAGTAGCACCACATGCGCCCGGGGAACGGGCGCCGGCGAGCCGCCGCCGCGCAGATCGCCGCACCGCGCAGAAGCACGTGGTCGAAGCCTCGTTCCTCGTCCAGGCGCTCCAGCGCGTCGAGTGCCTCCTCGGCGTCGAGCGAGGACTCATACCCGAGCTGGTCGGGATAGACGAGCTCGACCTGGCCGTTGGCGCGAAGCGGCGCGGTCAGCACGTCGCGCTGCTCAGCTACGCGCAGCAGCAGGGTGACCTCGACGCCGTCGATCTGGGTGAGCGTCTGGGCGACGGACTGCACCCACACCGAGGAACCGTCGATCAGGTTCATGTTCACCTCGGCATAGAGGGCAAGCCGGAGCCGGGGCGCCGCCTCGTCGGCAGAAGCCCGTGACACCTCGAGCGGCGTGGCGGTGGCGGCTGTCATCTATCCCTGCGCCTCTTCTTTTTGCACTTCCGCTTGACCTTCCTGAAGTTCTTCTTGCACTTCTTCGCGGACGGATTCGGTTTCGCGGCGAAGCCGGCGTCGGTCCCTGAGCTTTGACAGGTGACGGTGACCGTGACCGTAGCGCTGGAATTGCCGTTCAGCGTGTAAATGAAGTTGTCGAGCGGAGCTCCCGCCTGGCTGTTGCAGTAGCCGGCGTCCGGCTGATAGGTGAGGCTCGAGCCGCCTCCGGTGATCGCCACTGCGCCCCCACCGGGCTGGGTGACCGAGGCGATCGTCATCGGGCCGCCGTCGAGGTCGGTGTCGTTGGCGAGGACGTCGAGCGGGTTGGGGCCGGACCCCTGCGCCACCGTGACTGCGTCGGCCACGGCCACCGGAGGGTTGCTGCAGTCGACGGCCAGCGAGACCGTCGCGGTGGAGCCGCTGTTGAGGGTGTAGGTGAAGCTGTCGGAGCCGCAATAGCCGGCCGTTGGCCTGTAGGTCAGCCCCGTGCCCCCGCCCGTGATCACCACCACTCCGTGGGATGGCTGATTCGCCGAGGCGATCGTCTTGGGGCCGCCATCCACGTCGACGTCGTTTGCGAGGACGTCGACCGCGGTGGCCGCGGAGTTGCCCACGACCGTCGCGATGTCGTTCACCGCCACCGGGGGATCGTCGACGCAGTTCACGGTGACCGAGACGGTGGCACTTAACCCGCCGTTGAGGGTGTACGTGAACGTGTCGGGACTGGAGCCGGGAGGGTTGTTGCAGTAGTTCGGGTTCGGCTGGTAGGTCAGCCCGGTGCCCCCGCCGGTGATGGCGACGCTGCCGTGGGTTCCGGTCGTGTTCACGGAGCCGATCGTTTTCGATCCGCCATCGATGTCGGTGTCGTTTCCGAGCACGTTGATCGCGGTGGCCGCGGCGTCCTCGGTGAGGGTCGCCGAGTCGCTCAGAGCCGTCGGCGCGTCGTCGACGCAGTTGACCTTCACCGAGACG
>JBKPTM010000021.1:0-5625 GCA_046765935.1 Actinomycetota bacterium
GACTAGCTGGCTGGTCAGCCAGTTTCCATTTCCCGTAGAAACGAGGGCATCTCTCTTCCAGAGCGCTATCGGTATAGGGCAGGGGCACGCCACCCGTCCCGTACGTCGTAATCGACCAACTGTCCATCTCCTTTAGGGCCCGGCAGGGCCGCTTGCAGCCACGGAAGCGGGCGGTCTCAGGGTCGACAGGATCGAGGGCAGCGCCTGGCGCAGGTCGCGCTGCCAGTAGGGCCAGGAGTGGGTGCCGGGGCCGTAGTCGTCCCAGGTGTGCGGGATGCCGAGGGCGAGGAGGCGCTGATGGAGCGAGACGCTCATCGCGTGGACCTGCTGCTCGACCGGGTCGAAGGGCGGCGGGTTCGCGTCGAGCGGGCCAGGCTGGCCGTTCCCGGTGTCGATCTGCAGCGTCAAGCCGCGCAGGTTCGAGGCGAGGTCCCAGGGGTCGTGCGCGCGCCAGTTGGCCTCGTTCAGGAGCCGGTCGCCGAACTGGTCGTCCGGCAGGCCGCCGTCGGCGAGCGCCTCGAGCCCGATCACGCCGACGACCGGCAGGTTGTGGATCGTGTCGACGGCTCCGGAGAAGCTCCCTGCCCAGTCGAAGAGGTCGGGGTGGCGGCCGGCGTAGCTGATCGCGCCGAAGCCGCCCATCGAGAGGCCGGCGATCGCCCGGCCGTCGCGCTCAGCGATCGTCCGGTAGTGGTCGTCGATCCACGGGATCAGCTGGTCGATGTGGAAGGTCTCCCATTCGGGCGGTCCGCCCGCGCCGCGGTTGACCCAGTTCGTGTACCAGCCGCCCTGGCCGCCGTCCGGCATGACGACGATCAGCGGAGCGCCCGCGGTGATCGCCTCCGCGTCCCCGGCGTCGGTCCACGAGCGGTAGTCAGCCAGCGCGCCGTGCAGCAGATAGAGCACCGGGTAGCGCTGAGCACTCCCGTCGTAGCCCTCTGGGAGCAGGACCCGGACGTGAGTCGGCTTCTTCAGCGCCGGTGTGGATAGGGTCAGCTCCGTGAGGCGCGAGTCGAGCTGCTGCGAGGAGACCAACTGGATGTCGTGGTCGGCGGCGCGCGCGGGCGCCGCCGCCAATACGGCGACGAGCACGGCCAAAAGGACCGCCGTGAGGGGCCTCCGTCTCCTCACGCGCGAGAGCCTAGCGGGGAGGGCGGAGCCGGGGTGGAGGTTGCCGGCGCCGTGAGCGCGGAGCGCTCGGTCGAGGCGACTGACCGCGAGGCCCGCGGCGAGGCCCCGGGGCGCGGCCGGCTCGAGGGCAGGCGCATCCTCGTGGTCGGCGCCGGGCAGGAGGACCACGGGATCGAGGATCCGCCGATCGGCAACGGCCGTGCGATGTCGGTCCTCTTCGCTCGGGAGGGCGCCTCGCTCGCGTTGGCAGATCTGAACCCCGAGAGCGCTGAGGTGACGGCGGAGCTGGTCCGCGCGGAGGGTGGCGAGCCGGTCGTGATCGGCGCGGACGCCAGCAGCGAGGAGGCCCTGAGCGAGGCCTTCAAGAGGACCGCCGCGGAGCTGGGCGGCGTCGACGGGCTGGTGATGAACGTCGGCATCGGGGCGGGCCTGGGGTTGGCGGGCACCAGCGTGGAGGACTGGGATCGGGTCATGGCGGTCAACGCCCGCTCGCACTTCCTCGGCTGCAAGCTCGCGCTGGCGTCGATGTCGGACGGCGGGGCCGTCGTGCTGGTCGGTTCGGTCGCGTCGCGCGAGGTGATGCCGTTCCCGGTCTACGCCGCGTCCAAGGCCGCGCTCGAGGCGCTCTGCCGCCAGTGCGCCGTCGAGGGTGCGCCGCGAATCCGGACCAACCTGCTGATCCCGGGACTGATCGACACCTCACTCGGTCGGCTCGCGTCGCAGCTCAGCCCGCTCCGCGACCAGGTGCCGATCCCCGCGGGACGTCAGGGGACGGCGTGGGAGGTCGCCTATGCGGCCGTCTTCCTGCTCTCCGGCGAGTCGAGCTACGTCACCGGCCAGAGCCTGATCGTCGACGGCGGCCTCACGGTCGCCCCGAGGGCGACGCCGTGAGCGACGAGCCGCGCATCCCGCCGCTGCCTCCGGATCGCTGGGAGGGCGATCTGAAGCGGATCCTGGAGGCGACCCCGGCGGGGATCGACCGTCGCCTGGGTGACAACAACATCTTCCCGACCCTCGCGCAGCATCCCGAGTTCTTCCGGGCCTGGCTGCCCTTCGGGGGCTTCCTGCTCACCGCCGGCAAGCTCTCCGGCCGCGACCGCGAGCTGCTCATCCTGCGCACGGCCGTCAACTGCCGTTCCTCGTACGAGTGGGGCCAGCACGTCCGCATCTCGCTGGACGGCGGGATCGACCGGGAGACCATCGATCGTGTCCTCGAGGGCCCGGACGCCGATGGCTGGAGTCCGCAGGAGGCGGCGCTGCTGCGGGCGGCGGACGAGCTCCGCGCGGATTCGCGCATCTCGGACGGGACCTGGGAGACGCTCGCCGAGGCCTACGACACCGAGCACCTGATCGAGGTGACGATGGTGGTCGGCCACTACACGATGCTCGCCGGCGCCCTGAACAGCCTCGGCGTCGAGCTCGACGAGGGCCTCGAGCCGCTGCCCTAGATGAAGCCGGTCACGGTCTCGGCCGAGGTGCCAACGCCTCGCGAGGGGGTCTACGAGTACCTCGACGTGCTCGCCAACCACGAGCAGTTCACCGACCACTTCATGGTCGACTGGAAGCTCTCGGGGCCGCGGCGCGGCGTCGGCGCGAAGGCGAATGTGAGGGTGAAGGCGACCGGGGAGAAGGACTGGACCGACATGGAGATCGTCGAGGCGGACGCGGGCCGACGGATCGTCGAGGAGGGAACCGGCGGGTCGGGAGGAAAGCGGCGGACCCGTGGCACCTACGCGCTCGAGGACCTCCCCGGCGGCGGCACCCGGATCACCTTCACGCTGGAGTTCCTCTCGCTGCCGACGGGCGAGAGGCTGATGGGCCCGCTCCAGCGCGCCTATGTCAGGCGCGTCAATGGCAAGGCGATGAGGCGCCTCGCTGAGCGCCTCACCGCCTAGGGTCAGGCCCCTAGATGCCGAGCAGTTGCTTCTTCTTCGCCTCGAAGTCCTCGGCGGTGATCACGCCCTCATCGCGCAGCTTGGCGAGCTTCTCGAGCTCGGCGGTGTAGTCGGGTTCCGCGGCCGCCGGCGCAGCGGCGGGCGCCTGCTGCTCGTACGAGGGCGCGTACTCAGCCTGGTCCTGCTCCGCCCAGCGCGTCTGCTGGCGGCGCTGAACCCGGCCGACGACTCCGGCGGCGACGGCCGAGCGAGCGGCCACGCCGACCAGCCCTGGTCCTCGTCTCATCACTGGCATCTCGATCTCCTTCCCTAGGCGTTGGCGAGCGCGTACTCGCGCGCCGCCTCGACGACGTCATGGGGGAGACGCGCGAAGTCATAGATCTCGCCGCCCGCGTCGCGGATGGCCTGTGCTGCCTCGCGAGCCCAGACGTTCTCCCAGAGCAGCAGCGCGGCGGATGAGTTCGGGTCGAGCTCCTCGCCGGCCGCCATCAGGTCGTCCTCGTTGAACAGGCCGTTGACCTCCACGCCCATCTGCTCGAAGCCTGCGCGGACCTCCGGGTCGAGATCGGTGAGCTCGAGCGCCGCGACATCCCCGTCCTCCGTCTTGGTCACGATCGCGAGGTCGATGATCCGGATGGTGCCCGCCTCGACCAGGTTTGCCAGGGCGGGCGCGATCTCCCCTCGGAACTCGTTTCCGGGAAAGGCCACGATCAGGTAGTCGACCGGGCCGATCTCCCCCGTCTGCTCCATCTCCTCCTCCTTTGACTGCCGGTCACTTCCTGCGACCGGTGACGCCGAATGCGGCGATCCTACTCCCCGCGGGATCCCGGGCCCTGGCCGTGTCGGCAGCCGGGTAACGGGTACAACTACGCGCCAATGGGCGTGACTCAAATCACGCGGGCAGGGCTGGCGCTTGTGTTTGCCGGGATGCTGGCGCTCGCCGCGGGCTGCGGGTCGGACTCGAGCGGCGAGACCGGCACGAACGCGAACGCCGACTCCGCGCAGACGTCGATCTCCATCCCGTCGCCGACCTCGCCGATTCCGACAACCACCACAGCGAAAACCACGTCCGCAGGCGGCAACAAGAAGCCGGCCGACACGACCACCACGACCGCGGGCGGGGGGTCGGCGCCGTGCACGATTCCGGCGGCCTACGAGGACTTCAAGTACAGCGGTCTTGACTGCAGCGCGGCCCTCGCGGTCGCGCAGGCCTGGGATCAGAACGGCAAGACCTGCAACACGGTCGACAACCCCGAGTCACCGATCGGTCCCCAGCGAACCTGCACGGTGAACGGCTACTCCTGCACCGCGAAGCGGGACATCCACTCCGACGCCCGCTTCGTCACCTGCACGCAGGGCGGCCAGAACGTGCGCTTCACCTGGCTGCCGGCTTAGCGTTCAGTCCCTAGTAGCCCGTCCCGGTTGCAACGCGCTTGCGCTCGTCCGGGTGGAGGCCGCCCTTCTCCTGCAGCAGGTTGCAGGCGGCCTCGAGATCCTCCGCGAGCTTCTCCGCCAGAGAGTGGCCGAGGGTCAGCTTGACCAGCGCGCGCATCAGCTTCACGTCCTGTGCGTTCGGAGGCAGGTGATACGCGGGGACCATCCAGCCGCGCTCGGACGCGAGCTGGGAGGCGACGTCGAACTCGTCGTAGGGCTGATCGCCGGTCAGCCTGAAGGCGACCAGGGGCAGCTGCTCGCCGGAACCGACCAGCTCGAAGGGGCCGATGTCCTTGATGCGCTCGGCCAGCCGCGCGGCATTGGCCTGCATGATCTTCATCAGGTACTCGTAGCCGGAGTGGCCGAAGCGGATGAAGTTGAAGTACTGGGCCAGGACCATGGCCGAGCCGGTGGAGAAGTTGAGCGTGAAGGTGGCGTCTCGCTTGCCGAGGTAGTCCTCGTAGAAGACGAGGTCCTCGGGGAGGGAGTCCCGGCTGCGGAAGACGAGCCAGCCGATCCCCGGATAGACGAGGCCGAACTTGTGGCCCGAGGCGTTGATCGACTGGACCTGCTCGAGGCGGAAGTCCCACTCGGAGTCGGGGTAGAGGAACGGCCAGACGAATGCCCCGCTGGCGCCATCGACGTGCAGCGGGACGTCCAGGCCCTGCTTCTCCTTCACGTCGAGCAGAAGCTTGTTTATGCCGACGATGTCGTCGGCGTGGCCGGTGAAGGTTGTCCCCAGGACCGCCGCCACGCCGATGGTGTTCTCATCGATGTGCGGCTCGACGTCCTCCGGCCCGATCACCAGCTTGTCCTCCTGCAGGGGGACGATCCGGGGCTCCACGTCGAAGTAGCGGCAGAACTTCTCCCAGACCACGTGGACGTCGCCGCCGAAGATCAGGTTCGGTTTCTCCGTACCCTTCTTGGCGGCCTCCTGGCGCGCCCGCCACTTCCACTTCATCGCCAGCGCGCCGAGCATGATCGCCTCGGAAGAGCCCTGTGTCCGGGCGCCCATGGTCTCCCCAGGGGCATGGAAGAGATCGGCCAGCATCCTGATGCAGCGCTGCTCGATCTCGTGCCGTTTGCGGGTATTCGGCGTGGTCGATGAAGTTGCGGTAGAGGTTCTGGCCGATCAGCTCAGTGACGTCCGGACCCATCCCAGATG
>JBKPTM010000022.1:0-3226 GCA_046765935.1 Actinomycetota bacterium
GCTCCAGCGTCTCGCCGTCGAGAGAGACGGGCCGGCCGCGCTCGAATCCGACCGTCACGTCCTGGGGCTCGTCGGGAGCCTCCTGCGGGCGGGTGACCAGCTGGAAGACGTCGTCCGGCGGGCCGGCATTCAGATCCTCGATCTCCCTCCCCTCCGAGGAGCGGCCCCAGAGGTTGTCGTCGATCGAATAAGGAGAGACCTCGCTGCCGCCCTTCACCGGGATGCCGTGCTCGCGCGCGTAGGCGATCTCCTCCTCCCTGCCCATCTGCCACTCGCGCACCGGCGCGATGATCCGCAGCTCCGGATCGAGGGTGGCGATCGTCGCCTCGATCCGCACCTGGTCGTTGCCCTTCCCCGTGCAGCCGTGGGCGATCGTGTCGCAGTGGTGCTCCCGGGCCGCCTCCACGGCCAGCTTCCCGATCAGCGGCCGGCCGAGCGCGGTGAAGAGCGGATATCCCCCGCCGTAGAGCGCGTTCGCTTTGATCGCGGGGAGCACGTAGTCCTCCGCGAACTCCTCGCGGGCGTCGATGAGGACGGTCTCGGCCGCGCCGAGCTGCTCCGCCTTGCCGGTGACCACATCCCAGTCCTCCCCTGGCTGCCCGAGGTTGACCGTGAGCGTCACGATCTCGGCGCCGTAGCGCTCCTGGATCCACTTCAGCATCACGCTGGTGTCCAGGCCGCCCGAGTAAAGCAGCAGGACACGGCCTACCTCGGCGGGGTCCGCCTGGTAGGAGGCAATCCTCGGAGCTTCCGGGAATTTCTCGTCCGCGGCCATTGAGCCGGGAAGTGTGGCGCTTTCACTCTGGCCGCGCTGAGAGAATCCAGACAGTGCATCGCCTGCTTCGCATCCTCTCGATCATGTTGATCACCGCGGGACTGGTGGTCCTCGCCGACGCCGGCCTGACCCTGCTCTGGCAGGAGCCGCTCTCGGCCGCCTACGGATCGTTCAAACAGGGGCAGGCCGAGGACCAGCTCAACGAGCTCGAGACGCAGTTCCCGACGCCGGAGGACCTTGCGGCGATCGCCGGCGCGCGAGGCAACGCCGCCAAGGCCAAGATCCTCGCCGACCGCTTCGAGCCCCACCTCGTCGAGGGCAATGCGATCGGCCGCATCAAGATCGACCGGATCGGCCTCAACATCGTCGTCGTCCAGGGCACCGACACGGCCTCACTGGAGAAGGGACCCGGTCACTACCGGAACACCCCGATCCCGGGACAGCCCGGTACCGTCGCGATCGCCGGCCACCGCACGACGTATCTCGCGCCGTTCCGGCACATCGACGAGATCCAGGACGGCGACGAGGTCCGGATCGAGATGCCCTACGCCGCCTTCACCTACACCGTCGAGAAGCACGAGGTGGTGGACCCGAGCGACGTCGGAATCATCAAGCCGGTCGGCTACGACCGCCTCGTCCTCACGGCCTGCCACCCTCCCTACAGCGCGGCGCATCGATACGCGATTTTCGCCAAGCTGAGTCGGATCGACCTTTTCGATATCAGCGGGGAGACCCGCTGGCAGGCCCCGTAGCGGGAGGAGCGATGGGGACGCACGTGATCAGCTTGCGAAGCGCCTGGCGACTGGGGGGAGTGCTCCTGATCGTCACGGCGGTGACCACCCTCGCCACCGCGCTCCTGCTGGGAGTGAACGTGGGCTGGGAGATCGAGACCCTCACGGCGGTCACGGCGGTCATCGGGTTGGCCTGTCTGCGCGTTCCCTGGGAGCGATGGGACGTGCGCCTTCTTCTTGCCATCCCCGTGATCGCGATCGTTCAGGTCGCCTTCGCCGTTGCGCTCGTGGACTTCGTGCTCACCTGCCTGTTCCTGCCGGTTGCTCTCTACGTGGCCCTGGTCTTCGCGAGCTCAACCATCACCCTGCCCTTCCTGGCCCTGATGACGCTGGCGCTGCTCATGCCGTTCGCGTACTCCGACGAGCCGAACCGCGACATCGCCCTCTGGGTGCTCGTCGTCGGCCCCGCGGTCGTCTTCGTGACGGTGGTCGCGGGTCGCCTGATGGCCGGCGTCCACACGAGCAGAGAGGCATACCGCCGCCTCTCGGTCGTCGACGGGCTGACGGGCGTGGGGAACTACCGCGCCCTGATGACGAGGCTCCACCACGAGACCGGGCGGCACGCGCGGCGCAGCCGCGAGTTCGCGCTGCTCACCCTGGACCTCGACCAGTTCAAGGTCGTGAACGAGACCAACGGGCACCTCGTGGGCGATGCGCTGCTGGCCATCGTTGGATCGCTGCTCGACGTCAAGGTTCGAAACGAGGATGGCGTCTACCGGCAGGGTGGCGACGAGTTCTCGGTGATCGCGCCGGAGACCGGACGCGAGGAGGCGGCTCTGCTCAGCAGCCGGATCGAGGAGGCGCTGCGCGGCATCCGGTCGGGCGACGTGCGCGTCTCCGCGAGCATCGGGACCGCCGTGTTCCCGCACGACGGATCGGATCCCGCCGAGCTGCTCGACGCGGCCGACTTCGACCTGCGTTCCCAGAAGGCGGAACCGCGGGCTTTCTCTCGGTTCGTCTGAGGCTCGGGGGCCGCTAGAGGCCCATTCTCCGCAGGATCGCCTCCGGGTCCGCGACGACGAACTCGTCGCGAAGCCGCGCGGCGATCTCCTCCCGGCTGGAGCCGGCCATAGACATCTGCGTGATCAGCACACGCAGTCCGTCCGAGATCTCCTCCTCGGGAGGTTCCGGAGCCTGTGACTGCGGGTCGGGCTTCGCAGCCGCGTCCGGGGGGAACCTGCGGCTCGGCGTCGGCTCATTGCCCCGGTTGAGGAGCCTCTGACGGGCGTCCTCCAGCAGATGGAGCAGCTCGTCAGATCGACTGGCGATCGCCCGCGCCTTGGCGATCAGATCGTCCGTGATTGTCGCCGCGGCCGTTGTGTCGCCGTTTCCGTTGCCGCTCATCGATCCACCTCCATCAGATTCAACTTGTCGGCCAAGTCTGACTCCTCGAGCGCAGCCGCGATCTTGGCTGTCTCGGACAGTGTCCTGGAAGTTTCCAGCTCGAGGATCACTTTGAGCCGGACCAGCTCCTGATACTCGGGCGAGGAGGTGATGTCCGTCGTCGAGTCCCCCTGCCGGGCCAGCCGGTCGGCCAGCCTGTCTCCCGCCGCCACCGCGCTCTCGACGCGCTCGGCGAAGTCGGGCATCGCTTGATCGGACATAAGAGCCTCCATGCTCTTAGGTCGCCTCCGCCGACAGCTGGCCCGCGCCAGCTCGG
>JBKPTM010000023.1:0-5583 GCA_046765935.1 Actinomycetota bacterium
CCGCAAGCCCGTCGACCAGGCCCGCGAAGACCGCCGAGCAGTACCCGCCGTGACCGCTCGCCGACGGGCCGTTGAACCGACTCGGGATCGAGATCGTCTCGGGCACGGGCTGACTATTCCACGCCCGTGCCGTCGGGACAAAGTTGGCCCGGTGGGGGACAGGGGGCTCGCGTAGCTTCGTCGCAACCGATCCGTGAGGTGATGCAGATGTCATTGACGAAGAGCCTCCTCCTGGGCGCAGCCGCTGCAACGGCGTCCGCCTTGCTGCTCGCCCCCGCGAGCGCGTCCGCCGGCCCCAACTTCGCGTCCGTCAGCGTGGTCCAGGCCGAGCCCGGCGGCCACCCGCTGAAGGATCTGATCGTCGATGTGGAGCCCTCCATGGGGGACAACACCGCTCGAGTGATCAGCGTTCGCTATGAGGAGGGCGCCTTCGTCTTCACCGATCCCGCGGGCATGCTCCCCCAGCCTGGAGTCGCCCCGGGGTTCCCCGGGGGCAACTCGTGCGTCCAAGCCGGGCCCCGCGCGGTGCGCTGTCCGGTGGACCTGACCGATCCGGCGATCCATGGCACGAGCTTCGACGTACGCACCTTCGGGGGCGACGACCGCATCGACCTGAGGGGCATGCCCGACCTTCCAGGCGGCATGTTGAGCGGGTCTGCCGAGGTTGATCTCAACGGCCCGGCCCGACCCAGTTTCCAGGCCCGCGGTGGCGATGACGTGGTACTCACCGGCGCCTACGACGCTAGCGGGGACCTTGGCCCCGGGAACGACCGTCTCATCGGCGGGCCCGGCGCTGATGGTCTAGCGAACTTGGGCGGGCCTGGGGGCGGCCTCAGTGGGGGTCGCGGCAACGACCGGATGGTGGGCGGTCCCGGCAACGACTGGCTCCTCGGCGACCTGGGCAACGACTTCCTGAAGGGGGATGCCGGTCGAGACATCCTGGTCGGCGGACTGGGGAACGACCGGCTCCACTCGCGCGATGGCCAGGTCGACTTCATGAGCTGTGGCCCCGGCAGGCGCAGCCGGCAGCCGATCAGGCGGGACCGGATCGACAAGCGCCTCCGGCATGAGGGCAAGCTCACTCACTACGGCTGCATCTCGAAGGATTGACCCGGCGGCGGGAGCCGCCCCCGGCTCTCTGCAGCGCCCCGAGCAGGATTCGAACCTGCGGCCTACTCCTTAGGAGGGAGTCGCTCTATCCAGCTGAGCTATCGGGGCCCAGCGTCAGGTTAGTGTCCGTAACGGGGGTCAGGCTGGACTGACTACCCGCTGATGCCCCCGACTCCATCGCTGTAGCGATGCCCGCGTTCGACAACCTGCTGATCGTCGTCGCCGTGGCCTTCGCGGCGCCGCTTCTGCTCGGGTTCTTCCCGGCGGTGAAGCTGCCCTCGGTCGTGCTCGAGATCATCGCCGGGATCGTGATCGGGCCGTCGGTGCTCGGCATCGTCGAGGTCGACGACTCGGTCTCCGTGATCTCGGTGATCGGGCTCGCCTTTCTCCTCTTCCTTGCCGGCCTGGAGATCGACTTCGAGAAGCTGCGCGGGTCCGTGCTGCGCCTCACGATGGTGGCGTTCGTCATCTCCTTCGCGGTCGCCCTGCTGGTCGCAGGGGTGCTGAAGGCGACCGGGCTGATCGAGACGCCGTTGCTCATCGCGATCATCCTCTGCGCGACCTCGCTGGGAGTCCTGATCCCGGTCCTGAAGGACGCAGGTGAGATCTCCTCGACGTTCGGTCAGCTGATCGTCGCCGCCGGCACGATCGCCGACTTCGGGGCGGTCATCCTGCTCTCGATCTTCTTCTCCGGCGAGGGCGGGATCGGCTCCACGCTGCTCTTGATCGGCAGCCTGGTGGCGCTCGCCGTGGTCGTCTTCATCGCGGTGAAGACCGCCGAGCGATCGAGCATCCTGCGCCAGGACCTCGTCCGACTGCAGGACACGACGGCGCAGATCCGCGTCCGCGGGTCCGTGGTGCTCCTGGTCGGCTTCGCCGCGATCGCCAACTCCCTCGGGCTGGAGTCGATCCTCGGCGCCTTCATGGCTGGAGCCATCCTGTCGCTCCTCGACAAGGACGACGAGATGACCCACCCCGAGTTCCGGCGAAAGCTCGAGGCGATCGGCTTCGGCGTGTTCATCCCCGTCTTTTTCGTCACCAGCGGAGTGAACTACGACCTCGACGCCCTGCTCTCCAGCGCCTCGAACGTGGCGATGGTGCCGATCTTCCTGGCCGCGCTGGTCGCAGCCCGCGGCCTCCCCGCGCTGCTCTACCGGCGGATGCTGGACGCCCGCCACACCGCGATCGCCGGGCTCATGCAGGCCACCTCCCTGCCGTTCATCGTCGCCGCGGTGGCGATCGGCGAGGACCTCGACCTGATCGATCCCGCCGAGGGCGCGGCCCTGATCGGCGCTGGGCTCCTCTCCGTGCTCCTCTTCCCGGTGATCGGCCTCGGCCTGCTGAAGCGGGGTGACGGAAAGAAACCCGCGGAGCCGACCGACTCCGATGTCCTGATGGCGATGTAGGAGGCGTTAACCCGGCGCCCTTCTCTGCCGATACAGAGTCAGGTGCGCCGGATGCGCTTCAAAGGAGGACGCGGCGTCGGGATGCTCGCCGCGGCGGCCCTGGTCGGTCTGAGTGCCGTCCTGGCTGCGTGCGGGGGCGGATCCTCTGAGCAGGTGAGCTGCCAGCCGACGCTCTACCCGCACCTCACCCCCGGCACCGGCGCCACGGGGTACACGATGGGGATCCGGATCAACAAGGACAGCGAGGTCGACGAGCTCGGCCGCATCCTCGGCGACCGGATCACGCAGCAGGACGTCTTCGTGATCAACGCCGAGTATCCCGGCACCAAGTCCACCGACTGGGAAGCCGCCCTCGCGCGCCTCGCCGAGAAGTTCCCGTGCAACCGGGTCGTGACGCTGACCGGATTGGGCCGCGGGGCGGACCGGCCGTCATACGAGTACGCGCTGGTGGGGCACCCCCAGCTCGACGCGGTTCTCGTCGACTGGGAGCCGGATTCGTGGGCCGACACCGGGCGCGGTCCGTGGACCCCCGCTCTCAACCGGAACCTCACTCGCATCGCGGAGCAGCTCCGCGAGCTCTCCGACCGGCTGAAGAGCACGAAGACCGTGATGGGCCTGGTGCCCGACTACGTGCCTCGCTGGGACTACGGGCGCACCGCACGGGTGGTCGCGGAGGCGAATTACTTCCTCGACCCGGTGCACAGGGGCTACCAGATCATCCAAACGCAGCCGAACTGCGGCACGCCGTCCGCTGTCGGGCCCCTGATCGGGCCCCTCACCCAACAGCTGATCAGGCAGTACCGCGGGGTCTTCGGCCTCCCGCTGCGCGTCGGAGCCCCGAAGGACGAGCCGCCGGACATGGACAGGGACCTGCTTCAGCACGTCGGCTTCGAGGTCGCCTTCGACGAGTCGCCCAACCCGAAGGCCTCCGAGGCGGTCGAGCGGATCGGTCCCGAGCGAGCCGCCGCCTGCACCGAGGAGATCCTCAAGGCCGGGGGCGCCGGGGTTCTCTACTGGGCCTCGCCCGAATCGATCCGGGCGATGCTCGACACGCCACTCGGCCGCACCCTGCGGGCGCACCTGGCGAGCGCCGAGCGGGCCTACTCCGCCTCCTCGTAGAGGCTCTCGACGGCGAGCTGCTGGCCCTGCTCGCTCCAGATCTTGACCTCGAGATAGAGCTCGTCCGGAAAGCCCTTGACCGCATCTAGCGCGACCAGCGTGAAGCGCTCGTCGCTCACCGGGGTCTGGTCGACAACCTCGGCCTCGAGCTCCGCGGTCGCCGCCTTGGCACCGGGGATGAGGGGCGTTCCCCAGACGAGCGTGACGTCCCCGCGGCGGTCGCTCTCGCCGCGCCAGGTGCCGATCACCTCCTCGTTCAGGTCGATCATCCACTCCGGGTTCTGGTCGGCGGTGACGTCCGTGAAGTCCGCGCGGGCCTCGAAGCCCCCAGCCTCGCCTGGTTCGCCCTCGGCGGGGCGCGTGAAGGAGACGAAGCCGAAGTACTCGCTCGGAGTCTCGGCCCCCTCGACGGGTGCGACGGCGGGGACGAAGATCCGCCCGCCCCAGCCCCTCTCCGGGAACCAGACCACCTCGCCCGGCGGCCCGCCGGCCTCGGCGACGTGCGGCTCGCAGGCCTTGGCGAACTCGTCACGCAGGCGCTGCCCCCAGCGGCCGTAGGGCAGCCCCTCGACGCTCGCGTCGGCGATGAAGCGCGGTATGGGCCGGCGGACGGGGGGCACGGGCGTGGGACCCTAGCCGAGGGCCTCGCGCAGCTCGGCCGCGGCTCGCTCTGGGGGGAAGACGTTGAGCTCGACGCCGGTGGACATCTCGAAGCCCGCGCGGATGCCGATCCGCGGGGCGATGTCGAGGTGCCAGTGGAAGGTCTCCGACCCGCGCGGTGCGGTCAGCGTCCACGCGTTGAGCTGCGGAACGGCGTCGAAGCGTGCCTCGAGCGCACGCAGAGCGGTCCGCAGCATGCCCAGGCCGACCTCGCCGTCCTCCTCGAAGCTCGGGGCGGGGGTACGGGGAATGATCCGCAGCTCGAACGGCGAGCGAGACGCCCAGGGGCAGACGAGCAGCGCGTCGTCGTCGATCGCGACCAGCCGGTCCTTCCGGCGCACCTCCTCCGATGCGATCTCGGCGAGCAGGTCGCCGCCCATCGTGTGCTGGTTGTAGGAGGAGAACCGCTCCCGTTCCCTGGCGACGGCAGCCGGGACGAAGCCGAGCGCGTAGAGCTGCGCGTGGCTGTGCTCGAGCGAGGCGCCCGCCTCCTGGCCCTCGTTGACGATCAGCTGCACGTAGGCGGCCCGCTCCGCGTGGGCACGCATGCGCTCCCGCCAGCCGGCCACCGCGGCGGCCAGCTCCGCGTCGTCGAGCTGGCCCAGGGAGGTCCGGTGCTTCGGCGAGTTGATCACCACCTCGTGGAAGCCGGTGGCGACCGAGGCGCGGAAGAGGTCGGGCTCACGCCCGCGCGAGGTCGCGCGCAACGGGTCGCCGACGGCCGCGAAGCCCTCGCCCGTCTCGGTGCCGCCCTGCGGCGCCGTCGGGGCGTCGTCGTCCCAGCTCTGCGCCAGCGCCGGGTAGAGGTTGGGCACGGAGCGGACGCGCCAGCCGGGTGTGTCCGGATCACCTCCTCCGGGGCGGTCCGCCCAGGTCTCGGGCGGCGTGCGGTCCTCGTGGCCCTCGCAGAACGGGCACTTCTCGCGCGCGTCCTCGTTTGACTCCGTGGGGATCCCCCCGAAGTCGAAGGGGCGATCGGCTCGCGCGGGGGAGAGGATCGTGCGCAGACCGGTGAGCTGGTCCAGGCGGATCTCGGGTTTCGGCTTCTCCTCGGCCACCTAGAGCGCCTTCCGCATCCGCACGTGTTCGATCTCGGCCTCCACGAAGGCGTCGCCCTCGGAGACATAGCCGTGGTCGGCGTAGAACTCCTCCGCCCGGCGCTGGGCGTGCAGGACCATTTCGCTCGCGCCGGCCGCTCGGGCCTCCTCCTCCGCGCCCGCGAGCAGGCGGCCCCCGACGCCGAGCTTGCGCAGCCGGCGCTCGACGACCATCCGCTCGAGCTTCCAGG
>JBKPTM010000024.1:0-1945 GCA_046765935.1 Actinomycetota bacterium
CCCGGACGGCGCTCGGGCGGGCGACTTCTACTCGGAGCTGTTCGGCTGGCGCCAGGAGCTCGTCGACGCCGCGGGCCGCTCGTACCTTGCACTCGACCTCGGGGAGGGGCCGGGCGGCGGGATCGTCGAGTGCGGCACCGAGCGAGCCCTCTGGCTCCCTTACGTCTCGGTGCGGGACATCCGCGTGGCGACCGATCGCGCGGAGGAGCTCGGCGCGGGCGTCACGCTCGAGCCGCGCGAGGGCCCGGCCGGCTGGCGCAGCGTGGTCTCCTCGCCCGATGGCGGTGAGATCGCCCTCTGGCAGTCGAAGAGCTGGATGCCGGACCGCTAGGAGGGGCCCTCGGCGAAGCGGTAGCCGACCCGGCGCACGGTCAGCACCAGCTCCGGGTTCTGCGGATCGCTCTCGACCTTCTGTCGCAGGTTGGAGATATGGACGTCGCAGGCGCGGACGTCGCCGCGGAACTCGGTCTGCCAGAGCTCTTCCATGATCTCCTTGCGGGAGAAGACCTGGCCCGGGCTGCCGGCCAACAGCCGCAGGACCTGGAACTCCGAGCGGGTCAGATTCGTAGGCTCCCCCCGCACGGTGACGAGGTGCCGCGCGAGGTCGATGTTCACCGGCCCGGCGATGATCTCGGCCCCCTCGCTCCCGTCGGAGCGATCGAGCTCGCGGCGGCGCAGCTGCGCCCTTACCCGGCCCAGCAGCTCGCGCACAGAGAAGGGCTTGGTGACGTAGTCGTCGGCCCCCACTTCGAGCCCGACCACCTTGTCGACCTCCGCGTCCTTGGCGGTCAGCAGGATGATCGGCACCGGGCTGTGGGCTCGGACCTCGCGGCAGAGATCGAGCCCGCTCTTGCCGGGCATCATGATGTCCAGGATCAGGAGGTCGAAGTTGTCGTCGGAGATCTGCCCCTCGGCCTCCTCCCCGTCCGCCGCCAGAGTCACCTGGAAGCCCTCCTGCTCGAGCGCGTAGCCGACCGACTCGCGGACGGAGAGCTCGTCGTCCACGACGAGGATGCGGTTCGCTGCGGGCGGCGCCGGGTTCATGCGACCGGCGTGGGTGTCGGCTTGGCCGCCCGGAGCGTGACCCAGAAGGTGCTGCCCTTGCCCTGCTCGGATCGAAGGCCGATCCGCCCGCCCATCACGTCGACCATCCGCTTGGCGATGGAGAGGCCGAGGCCGAAGCCCTCGCCCTCGAGGATCCCCGATCCCCTGTAGAAGCGTTCGAAGACGCGGTCCTGCTCATCCTGTGGGATTCCCTTACCGGTGTCCTGTACTTCGATCGTCACGCTGTTCGCCGCCCCCCGAGAGGCGCGAAGGGTAACCGTGCCCGGCGCCGGGGTGTACGCGCACGCGTTGCTGAGCAGGCCGATCATCACCTGACGCACCAGCACCGGGTCGCCCTCCGCGACCAGGTCGGGCTCGATCTCCTCCTGGAGCTCCACGCCCTCGGGCGTCTCCACGGCGTCGAGCGCCTCCTCCGCCGCCAGCGTCACGTCGACGACCTGCGTCGGGTCGCGCTCCCCGGCGGCCTCGACCCGCGCCAGCGTGAGCAGGGACTGGGTCAGCCGCGTCATCCGCTCGGCGTCCGAGGCCAGGCGGTCGAGGAAGCGGTCGCGGGCCTCGGGATCGTCCTTGGCCCCGCCACGGAGCACCTCGATGCCGCTCATGATCCCGGCGAGCGGGTTTCGCAGCTCGTGGGCCGCGTTCGAGACGAACTCCGCCTCCGCCTGCTCTCGCTTGAGCTCCTCGGTGCGGTCGCGAACCACCAGCAGGACGGCCTGCTCGGCGGGCACCTGGCGGGCCTGCACGCCGTAGAGCCGGCCGTCGATCGCGAGGACCGGGATCTCGGCGGCGCCGTGCTCGGCGGCGCGGCGCAACGAGGGGGCCTGCGGCGCCGCCGGCGTCCCGTTTCGAACCAGGCGGGTTGCGGCCGGAGTGGTGAACC
>JBKPTM010000025.1:0-7596 GCA_046765935.1 Actinomycetota bacterium
TAACAGGACCAGCGTGTCGAAGGGCCCCTCGCCGGTCATCGCCTGGTTCTCGCCCGCCTCCCAGCGGGGCATCAGGTCGTCGTAGTGGCGGCTCCAGGCGTGCCCCGACTGCCCGGTGAAGGCCTGCCACTGGGAGCGCTCCGGCGCCGAGGGGTCGGCGACCATCCGCCAGCTCGGCGCCCAGATCGCGTGGTAGGGATCGGTCGGGTTGTAGGCGATCTGCGCGACGGTCTCCTGCGCGCCGCCCGGATGGAGGGTGCGGTTGAAGACCCAGTCCGCGGCCGGGTGGCCGGCACCCAGCGCGTGCGGGAACTCGAGCGCGTGCACCCGGCCCCAGCGCCATCCCTCCGAGTCGGGGCCGAAGCGCTCCTCGAGGTCGTCGAGGGCGCCGCGCAGGGCCTCGAGCGCGAGCTCGTCCCAGGAGCCGCCGATCAGCTCGTCGTCTGCCTCCTCCCACAAGGCGAGCAGGTGGGAGTGCCAGCGCCACGGGGAGGTGACGTGGGCGATGAAGCCGTTGTCGGCCCGGTCGAGGTAGCGCTCGGCGAGGTCGCGGTCTCCGATCGCCGCCCTCGTGAACTCCCGTGCGAGGCGCAGCAGGAACGCCTGGTAGATCGTGCCCGCCACTGTGCGCGGGCCGAGATTCCGGTCCCAGCTCTTCAGGCGCTCGATCGCCCTGGTCTCTCGCTGGGTGCTCGGTTCAAGACGGGCGAGTCGATGCACGACCTCGTCGCCGGGGATCGAGTAGAGGTCGGTCTGCATGCGGCGGAAGTCGTCGAGGTCGTGCTGCTCGTGCTCGGAGAGCAGCTGCTCGATGCGCGCGGCGCGGTAACCGTCCAGCCAGTCGCTGGTGATGTGGTGCGGGTAGGAGGAGTCGACGACCTTGTTGTTGGCCGTGACGAGGTGGCCCTCGTCGGGATCGACCAGCTCGGGCAGCTCGTCGTAGGGAATCCAGCCGTCCCATTCGAACTCGCCTGTCCAGCCTGGCTTCGGCAGGTCGGGGCAGTCGCCCTTCCGCATCGGGATCCGGCCGACCATCTTGTAGCCGATCGATCCGTGCCGATCGGCCCAGACAAGGTTCGAGACGGGCATCGTCAGATCCCGCAGCATCTCCACTAGCTCCGGTCCGCTGCGCGGCTCGAGCACGCCCAGGTGGGCATGGGAGATCGCGGGGTCGTCGAGCGCCGCCCAGCGCAGGGCGAGAGGCTGCTCGTCGTCGGCGCCGAGGGCCCCGTTCACGATCGGGCCGTGGTGGGTGATGCGCACCTCGTGCCGCTCGGCGCGGTCCTCGCCGCGCACGGTGATCAGCTCCTCGACGATCTCGATCGGCCGTCGCTCGCCCTCGAACTCGTAGGACTCGTCCTCGATCCGCTCGACGAAGAGGTCCTCGACATCGGCCATCACGTTGGTGAAGGCGAAGGCGACGTCGTCGTTCTGCCCGAGCGAGATGCCCGGGAGGCCGGGGATCGACGCTCCCCGGCAGAACCTGCCCCCCTGCTCGAGCGCGACCTCGTACCAGATCCCCGGCATCCCGCTCGGCAGGTGCGGGTCGCCGGCGAGCAGCGCGCCGCCGGTCGCGGATCGGGCGGGCGTCACGGCCCAGTTGTTCGAGCCGCTCGCTGCGGCCGCCAATCCGATCTGCTCGCGGACGCGCCCGATCTGCTCAGCCAGGCGGAGACCATCGCCGTCGAACCCCTGGCCGGGATGGAGCACCACGGGGTTCCCCTTCGGGTACGTCGGGTCGACCTTCGCGGCGCGCTCCTCGCCGAGCTCACGGACCAGATCGGCCCGGAGAAGCTCCCGCTCCCAGTTGGTCGAGAGACCGAAGGAGAGCAGCTTGCCCCCGGCGAGCATGTCGGCCGGGCGCCAGGGCTCGAAGTCGAGGCGCAGGAGCTGGAACTCGGCGGGAGGCGCCGAGGCGACCCGTACCGCTTCGTTGAGGCCCGCGCAGTAGGCGTCGAGCAGCGTCCGGAGATCGGGCTCCAGCTCGGTCTCCTCGCGGAGCGCGACCCGGCGCAAGCCCAGGGTGCGCATGAGCCGGTCGACTGGCAGTCCGGCCGGGCCGGCGATCTCGCTGACTCGGCCCGCCGTGATCCGGCGGTTGACCTCGCACTGCCAGAGCCGGTCCTGGCCGTGGCAGAAGCCCTGGCCGAACCAGACGTCGGCCGCGGTCTCGGCACGCACGGTGGGCATCCCCCACCGGTCGCGCGCGATCTCGATCCGGCCCTCGACCCCGCGGACGCGGAGATCGCCGGCCGTTCGCGGCAGGGGGCGGCGGAAGAGCTGCCACCAGAGACCGGCAGCGGTGCCGCCGAAGAGCGCCGTGCCGATCCCCATGCCCTTGGCGCCGGTCCGGAGTAGGCGACCTAGGTCGATGGCCATCCGCCCCTTCATACCAGGGGCACCCGGCCGGTGGTCAGTCCACCAGGTCCGACGGGAGCCGCCCCTCGTCGTGGAGCTTCTCGAGATGGGCCTCCATCGCGATCGCCGCGGGGCCGCGGAGCTGGGCGGGCACGTCGTCCCAGACCTCAGCGAGCAGGGCTGCCTTGGAGCGCTGACCGTGCTCGAGCGCGGCGAGGAGGCGGTCCTCGCGCTCCTGCCGGTGGGCGATGTACTCGGCGATCTTGGCCTGAGGATCCTCCACCTCGGGGCCGTGGCCGGGATAGAGGACCGTCAGGTCGAGGGCCCGCAGGCGGCGCAGCGAATCCATGTAGTCGCGCAGAGAGCCGCCCAGGTCGCGCGGCCCGACGATGGTGGAGCCGCGCCCCAGGATGAGGTCGCCGCAGAAGCAGGCGAACGCGTCGCCGTCCGGGAGCAGGAAGCTGAGGTGCTCGGCGGCGTGACCCGGCGTTGCGATCGCGGTCAGCCCAGCGACCACCTCGCCGTCCGAGGGCCGGGTCGGCTCGATCCCGAGGGGCTCGACGCCGGCCAGGTGGTCGGCGTCGTCGTGGGTGAGCAGGACCGTCCCGATCCCGCCGCGGGCCTCGCCGGCGCGCCGGATGGCATCGATGTGCGCCGGGTCGTCCGGACCCGGGTCGATCACCACCGCCGGGTCGCGCCCGACCAGGTACGTGTTCGTCCCCTCGAGGGTCATCGGGCTGGGGTTGTTGGCGGTCAGCCGCTCGACGTCGGGAGCCATGACGCGGCATTCTGCCTGGTTGACACGTGACTAAAAGGTCACCTATAGTGCGCGCCGTGGACGAGGACGTTGTGTTCAGGGCGCTCGCCGCGCCGACGAGGCGGAGGCTCCTGGATGAGCTTCGCCGCCGCGACGGCCAGACGTTGAGCGAGCTCGGGCGCAAGCTGCCGATGTCGCGCTTCGGGGTGATGAAGCACCTCGGAGTGCTCGAGGAGGCCAATCTCGTGGTCACGCGGAGGCGCGGCCGGGAGAAGCTCCATTTTCTCAATCCCGTCCCGATCCGGCTCATCCACGATCGCTGGGTGAGCAAGTACGCCGAGCCGCTGGCGGCCACGCTCAGCGGGATCAAACGAGAGCTAGAGGAGGAAGAACATGGAAAGGTCTCCCGAGGACGGGCTCACGCTGCATCCGGATGACACCGCGGCCGTATTCGAGATCTTCATCAAGACGACCCCCGAGCGGCTCTGGGAGGCGATCACCGACCGCGAGATGAGGGCGAAGTACAGCTTCGGGGTGGGCACCGAGTCCGACTGGTCCGAGGGTTCGAGCTACAAGGCGTCAGTCCCCGGCGTGATCGACATCGCCGAGGGCGAGAACGTCGAGGTCGACCCGCCGCGGCGGCTGGTGCAGACCTTCACCGCCCTCTGGAGCGACGAGGTGAAGAGCGAGGGCACCTCTCGGGTCACCTGGGAGATCGAGCCGGTCGGCGACTCCTGCCGGCTGACGGTCATCCACGACCAGCTCAAGCCGGGTGCGAGCAACGAGCTCTACGGCGGCTGGCCGCAGATCCTCTCCGGCCTCAAGACGCTGCTCGAGACCGGCGAGCAGCTCGACACCCCGGGATCGCTGCGCTACGCCCGGGCTGGCTGAGCGTGGGCGAACTGACCGTCGTCGAGAGCCTGAGCCTCGACGGAGTGATGCAGGCTCCGGGCCGTCCAGACGAGGACACTCGCGGCGGCTTCGAACACGGTGGCTGGGCGGTCCCGTACGCCGACGAGGTGATGGGGCGTGCGATGGGAGAGCGGATGGGCGGACCCGGTGCGATCGCTCTCGGCCGCCGGACATATGAGGATCTGTTCGGCTACTGGCCGAAGCAGAAGGACAACCCGTACACGGAGACGCTCAACCGCACACGGAAGTACGTCGCCTCGAGGACGCTGAGTGAGCCGTTGCCGTGGGAGAACTCCAGCCTGATCGAGGGGGACGCGCCCCGCGCCGTAGGTGAGCTCAAGCGGGACGAGGAGCACATCACGGTCATCGGCAGCGGGGAACTCGTCCACTCGCTGATGGAGCAGGCCCTGGTGGATGAGTTCCTGCTGCTCATCCACCCGTTGATCCTTGGCTCGGGCCGGCGTCTCTTCCCAGATGGAGGATTCGCCCGTCTGGAGCTAACCGAGTCGCTGGCCACCACGACCGGCGTGGTGATCGGCACCTATCGGACCGCCGAGGCGGAATGACCGAATCGAAGCCTCGGGTCCTGCTGGAGGGAATCGCTTTTCCCGAGTCCCCCCGCTGGCACGACGGGCGACTCTGGTTCTCGGACTGGCTCGCCCACCAGGTCATCGCGCTGGACCCCAACGGTGGGCATGAGGTGATGGCGGAGGTCGACGCCTTCCCGTTCTCGATCGACTGGCTTCCCGACGGCCCGATGCTGATCACCGCGGGGCAGAGGCTTCTGCGATCGGAGCCGGACGGGTCGCTGGCAACCCACGCCGACCTGAGCGAGCTGACCGAGTTCGGCCTCAACGAGATCGTCGTGGACGGCCGCGGGAACGTCTACGTCAACGGGCCCGGCTTCGACATGATGGGCGGAGGTGAGTTCGCTCCCGGGATCGTTGCCGTGCTCCGATCCGACGGCTCAGCCGAGGTCGTCGCCGATGGGATCGCCTTCCCGAACGGCATGGCAATCACTCCCGACGGCTCGACCCTGATCGTGGCGGACTCGTACGCCAGCGAGCTCACCGGCTTCGACATCGGCGCGGACGGCCGGCTCTCGAATCGGCGGGCCTGGGCCGACCTCGGCGAAGACAACCCTGACGGCATCTGCCTCGACGCCGAGGGCGCCGTCTGGTACGCCGACGTGCCCCACGGGCACTGCGTGCGGGTCGCCGAAGGCGGCGAGGTGCTCCAGACGGTCGAGGTAGATCGCGGCTGCTTCGCCTGCATGCTCGGCGGGCCGGACGGGCGCACCCTCTTCATCGCGGCACAGGAGTGGAACGGGCCGGAGCAGATCGGTACTGGGCCCCGCACCGGCCAGATCCTCTCGATCGATGCGCCGTCGGCCCACGCCGGCCACCCCTAGGAACCTGATGAATCTGCGAAGGTGAGGACATGGCAACCAACACACAGCTGATCAGCGGCGTCGACTTCATCGCGTTCCCGACCAAGGATGCGGAGGCGGCCAGGCAGTTCTATGGCGAGACCCTCGGGTTGCCCTTCGGGAAGCAGTGGGGCCAGATGCCCGCCTACGAGTTCGAGACCGGGACCGTGACGATCGCGCTGATGCAGGTCGATGCCTTCAACATCGACTTCAGCCCGAACACCACGCCGCTTGAGTTCCACGTCGACGACTTCGAGGCCGCGAAGGAGGAACTGGAGTCGCGCGGCGTCGAGTTCGTCACCGACGTGATCGACAGCGGGGTCTGCAAGCAGGCGATCTTCCAGGACCCGGACGGGAACTCCCTGGCGATCCACCACCGCTACGCGGCCGGATAGCTCACCGCCACAAGGGTTTGGCGCGCGCTCTCCCGAGAGAGAAAGCGACCATGGCCTCGAATAGCTCCTCGCTGGAGAGAGTGAGGCTCGGGATGACGGATCTGGAGGTGGCGCCGATCTCCTTCGGCACCTGGCAGTTCGGCGGCGAGTGGGGGGAGTTCGACGAGGGGGAGGCGATCGCGGCCATCCGCCGGGCGCTCGATCTCGGGGTCAACCTCTTCGACACAGCCCATGGCTACGGCTTCGGAGTCTCCGAGCGAGTCCTGGGCAAGGCGCTGCGTGGCGAGCTCGAGCATCGGCGCGACGAGGTCCTGATCGCCACCAAGGGCGGCCTGCGGATGGATGGCGACACGCTGGACCGCGACTCGAGCCCGGGGTGGGTCCGCACCGGTGTCGACGCGAGCCTGGAGGCCCTGGGCGTCGACTACATCGATCTCTTCCAGGTGCACTGGCCGGACCCAGACGTTCCCTTCGCCGAGACCGCCGGAGCGATCCAGGAGCTTGTCGACCAGGGCAAGATCCGGCACGTCGGCGTCTCGAACTTCGACGTCGCTCAGATGTCGGAGTTCGCGGAGACGCGGCCGGTCGAGACGCTGCAACCCCCATACGACCTCTTCCGCCGCTCGATCGAGGCCGAGATCCTGCCCTACTGCAGCGAGCACGACATCGGCACCTTGATCTACGGGGCGATGGCGCACGGCCTGCTCACGGGGGCGATGGACGAGAACACCACGTTCGCCGAGGACGACTGGCGCAGCCAGGCCCCGTTCTTCAGGGGCGAGGAATTCCGCAAGAACATCGAGGTCGTCCGCGAGCTGCAGCGCTTCGCCCAGGATCAGCTCGGGGTCTCGGTGGCCCGTCTGGCTATCGCCTGGACGCTCGCCAATCCGGCAGTGGACGTCACGATCATCGGCGCCCAGCGGCTGAGCCACATCGAGGACAGCATCGCCGCGGCGGACCTCGAGCTCAGCGAGGGCGATCTGGAGGAGATCGACCGGATCACCGCCGGGGTGGCGATGACGTCCGGCCCCCACCCCGAGATGGCGGCGGAATAGGCTCGATCCCGGGCATCACCTCGCTGAGACGGCACATCGATCTGTTGGCCGTGCGGGCCGCCGCGCGAGCGGCGATCTTCATGCCCGCCGTCTTCGGGTTCGCCGACCGCGTGATCGGAAACGCGAACACGACGCTCTTCTCAGCTTTTGGGTCGTTCGCGATCCTGGTGCTCACGGACTTCGGAGGCCCGGCGCGCAGACGCCTCTACGCCTACCTCTCCCTGGTGGCCGTCGGCGCGGTTTTGATCACCCTCGGCACACTCTGCTCTCAGAGGGCATGGCTGGCTGTCGCGGGCATGGCCGTGGTCGGCTTCGTGATCCTCTTCGGCCGGCTGCTGGGCAGCTACTTCGCCTCCGGCTCATTCGCGGCAATGCTGCTCTTCATCATTCCCCTCGGCGTGCCAGGGCCGATCGACTCGATTCCGGACCGGCTCATCGGGTGGGGGCTCGCGACAGCCGTCAACGTCACCGCGGTGATGCTGCTCTGGCCGCAGCGCCACAACGATCAGCTCCGCGTCGGAGCCGCCCGAGCCTGCCGTGCGCTGGCCGACCTCCTCGATCCGGAGCTTCCTCCCGATCCCGCCGCTCCCGGCGCGAGGATGGAGACGGCGAGCACCGCGGTGAACGACCTCCGGCTGAGCTTCATCGGGACTCCGCTCAGGCCGACCCGGCCCACTGGGCCTTCAAACG
>JBKPTM010000026.1:0-3180 GCA_046765935.1 Actinomycetota bacterium
CAGCTCGGCGCCGCCGAGCACGTGTCCGTCGATCGCGTCCTCGAGCTGCTCGCGGCTCGACTCCGGCTCGAGATCGAGCTCGGTGTCGAGGGCGAAGAGCTCGTGCTGGTACCGGTGGGCTCCGTGGCCCGGTGGAGGACAGGGGCCGTCGTAGCCGTTCTCGCCGAAGCCGTTGGTGCCCTCGGCCGGCGCGTGCTCGCCCTCCTGGAGGCCACCGGCGCTCGGGTCGATGTTCCAGCCGATCCAGTGGGTGAAGTCGCCCGAGGGCGCGTCCGGGTCGTGGACGATCAGCGCGAGCGAGCGCGTTCCCTCGGGTGGGGAGCTCCAGGTGAGGGACGGCGAGACGTTGTCGCCGTCGCAGGAGAACCGCTCGGGGATCGGCTGTCCCTCGTTGAAGGCGGAGCTGGTCAGCTCGAAGTCGGCCACTGACGCCCCAGATCTTCCCGCACGGTGCTGCCAGGAAACAGAATGGGGTCTTGACGGGCCCGTAGGATGCGAAGCGATGGCCGATCCGGAGCGGAGAGAGGAGCAGGAGGTGATCGAGGCGGAGCCGGTGCGCCCGCTGCCGGTCCGCGCCGAGGGCCGCACGATCGAGCTCTGGGGGCACGACGTTCCACTCGCCGTGGCCGCGGCGGGTGGCGCCGCGGCAGGCGTCGCGGTGGTTGCGATCGCACGCGCCGCGTCCCGCCCGTCCAGGAGGCCTCCCCGGCGCGGCCTCTTCCGGCGGCGCGAGAAGGTCGTCGCCAGTCGCAGCTTCCTGGTCGACGTACACGTTCTCGGGCGTTAACTCCTCGCGGATGTCGAGCGTGATCGAGGAGCGGGTTCTGCCCCGCTGGCCCTACCGGATGCGGCTCTCACGTGGCCGCGACGGCGTCACCCGCTCGCGCGGCGGGGTGCTCGAGCGGCTGCTCCATGTCCGGGGACTGCCGCTCCGCACGCGCAGCTGGCAGACCAGGGAGGGATACGTCCACATCCGCGCCGAGTCCGTGGACCCGGAGGCCGTGGAGCACGCGATCCCGCTCGAGGGACAACCGGACCCGGGCGAACTCGGGGTAGCAGGTGAGGAAGAGCTCGGCATCGCTGTCGAGCGGACCCGCTTCTCGCTCGCGGTGGAGGAGGAGATGGGCGAGTTCTACGAGGCCTTCAAGCACGACCCCCTGCTCGGGCCGACGATCCACCACAAGCCCTGGGTGAGGCCGCGGCGCCGGCCCTGGCCGTGGGAGGCCCTCTGCTGGGCGATCACCGAGCAGCTGATCGAGGGGTCGCGGGCTTCCGCGATCCAGCGCCGAATCGTCCGGAGGTGGGCGCCGACCTACGTACCGCCCGACGGCCCGACGCCGAAGCGCGGCTGGGGCCCGATGCCCCTGCGCGACGTCCCCTCGGCGGAGGTCATGGCCGGACGCGCCCCGGCCGAGCTCGCCTCCATGGACCTGAGCCAAGGGCGTTCGCAGGCGCTGGTGCGCTGCGCGCTGGAGGTCGCGAGGGGCCGAGCCGATCTCTTCGACCCGGATGCGGACAGTCGCCTGCTGGCGATCTCGGAGATCGGGCCGTGGACCATCCAGTGTCTCGGCCTGCACGGGAGAGGCGACCCGGATTCACTCCCCGCGGGCGACCTCGCCTACGTCAAGCTGGTCGGCTACCTCGAGGGCCTCGGCCGCCGCGCCACGGTCGAGGAGGTCGAGGAGTACTTCGCGCCGTACGCGCCCTACCGCGGGCTGGCCGGTGCCTTCGCGCTGGTCGGCTGGCACAAGGCGATGGGCGCGGGTCCGCCGACGCGTCTCGCCGCGTAGACACGCGTTAGCCCGCCGCCAGCCGCGGGTAGCCGCAGACCGATGCGTTACTGGCTGGGACTCGCACACGAGCAGTTTCCACCCGAGGATCTGCTCCAGCAGGCGGTCGAGGGCGAGCGCGCCGGCTTCGGCGGTCTGGCGTGCTCGGATCACCTCCAGCCCTGGTGGGAGCCGGGAGAGTCCGGCCACGCCTGGGTCTGGCTGGGGGCCGTGGGCCAGGCGACCGAGGGGATCGACCTGGGCACCGCCGTCACCCCGCCCGGTCCCCGCTATCACCCCGTGCTGATCGCACAAGCTTGGGCGACTCTGGAACGGCTGTTCCCCGGTCGCCCGTTTCTCGGCATCGGTTCGGGCGAGTCACTGAATGAATCACCGCTCGCCGCGATCTGGCCGCCAGTGTCAGAGCAGGTGGAGCGGATGGAGGAGGCACTTGAGATCATCCGCCGCCTCTTCGACGGTGAGCGCCTGACGTACGACGGGCGCCACTTCGAGACCGACGAGGCGATTCTTCACACCCGCCCGAACCGCCGGCCGCCGATCTACGTCTCCGCCTTCGGGCCTCAGGCCGCCGGCGTCGCCGCCCGCTGGGCCGATGGGCTCTGGAGCCTCGCGGATCCAGAAACCGCGCCGGAGGTGATCGATGCCTACAAGGGCGCCTGCGAGGACGCGGGCAAGGAGCCCGGCGAGATCGTCCTGCAGACGCAGTTCTCGTGGGCCGACGACGACGACTCAGCCTTGGAGGGCGCCCAGGTCTGGAAGGGCGCGCAGCCGGACGAGTTCTACACCGACGACTGGCACCACCCGCGCAAGATGCATGAGGAGGGTCAGCGGCAGGTCTCCGACGACGACCTGAAGCAGGCGCTGATCATCTCTTCGGATCCCGACGTGCACGTCGAGCGAATCCGCGAAGCCGAGGAACTCGGCGCGACGACGATCGTGGCGATGAATTGCTCCGGCGCCGAGCCGCACAAGGCGATCGAGATCTACGGCAGCCAGGTGCTGCCGGCACTGGCCAAGACGCCGGCTCGCTAGCGGTCCTACGGAAGCAGTTCGTTGGTGAGCACGTCGCTCGGGCTGGGCGCGCTTGAGATCAGGTCGTGCCGCGCCATCCACTGGGCGTAGGCGCGCCACGCGTTCGGGTCCATGTAGCCGTACGGGTGGCCCTGCGGCGGGGCGAGGAGGGGCAAGGTCGCTTCCACCTCGGCCCTGGTCTGCATTGGGTCGAGGCCCTTGCCCGCTGAGAGCACGGCGTTCGCCGCCTCCTGGGCATGCGCCCTGGCGTGGTCGGTGCCCCGGGCGAGCGCGTCGATGAAGGCGCGGATCGCCTCGGGATGGTCGTCGACGGTGGACTTCCGCGCGACCAAGACGAGCTCGTCGTAGGTCGGGACGC
>JBKPTM010000027.1:0-2330 GCA_046765935.1 Actinomycetota bacterium
TACTCGCTGGTCGACGACCTGCTCTCGGGGATGGGACTGGCGATCGGCTACGCGGTCGCGCTCTCCATCCCCTTCGTGGGGGCGAACCTGGCCCTCCTGATCTGGGGCGGGCAATTCCCGGGCGATCCGGACTTCTGGTCGCGGATGTACATCGCCCACGTCCTGATCTTCCCCGTGATCATCGCGACCCTGATCGCCGCCCACCTGGCCCTCGTGGCGTCCCGCCACCACACCCAGTTCCCCGGGGAGCCTCCGCGAAGCGAGCGGAAGGTGGTCGGGCTGCCGATGGTGCCCGGATACGCCCCGCGCTCGCTAGGGCTCTTCTTCTCGGTCGCCGCCGTCCTGGTCCTGCTCGGCGCCCTCGTGCAGATCAACCCGGTCTGGCTCTGGGGGCCGTACCACGTCGGCCAGGGGACCAACGCGGCTCAGCCTGACTGGTACCTGGGATGGCTGATCGGCGCGCTGCGGGTTGTCCCGCACTTCGACGTCGTGATCGCCGACCGGACGGTGGTCCCGAACCCGTTCTGGGGCGGCGCCCTCTTCCCGCTGATCGTGATGGGCGCCATGCTCGCCTGGCCCTGGCTCGAGCAACGGGTGACGGGCGACCGTTACTTCCACAATCAGCTGGTGCGCCCGCGGGACCGGCCGTGGCGGACCGCGATCGGCGCGGCGTTCCTCAGCTGGGTGGTGCTCGTCTTCGTGGCGGGCTCCGCCGATCGGCTCTACGTGCTGCTCGGGATCTCCTACGTCGGGCAGATCTGGTTCTACCGGGTGGCGATCTTCGTGCTGCCCGTCATCGTTCTGCTGCTCACCTGGCGAATCTGCCTCAGCCTCAGGGAGATCGAGGAGATCGATCAGGACCGCGAACGGGCGGAGGACGAAGCCACACGGGCGGACGGCGAGGCGGCGGTGGCCAGCCCTCCGTAGCGCGCCGAGCGGTTGGCGCGCACCGGATCGAGCCCGCCCTCGAGCAGCGTCTGCCGCTGCTCGGCCTCGCGCGTCCAGCGCAGGAAGAGCCAGGCGAAGACGACCAGCGTCACGAGCGCGCCCTCGGTGAACATGATCGCGCCGCCGATCACCTGGTCGGAGTGCGGCGAGATGCCCCAGAGGCGCTCGCCGGCCGCGTAGTCCGGGTAGAGCGGCTGCCCCGCCCAGATGAACACGGTGGCGAGGGCTCCCCCCAGCGCGCGAACCGCAAGCACGAACACCGCCTTCGCCCCGTTGCCGAACCAGGCCGGCCCCGGTAGCGGCTCGATCACAGCGGCCCAGATCATCAGCCCGGTGACGAAGAAGGAGATATGCTCGAGAGAGTGGACCGCCGGGTGGGCGAGGGCCGCCTGGTAGGCGGCGGGCAGGTGCCAGACGTAGAAGGCGGCCGTCCACGCCGGCAGGGCGACGAGCGGGTGCGCCAGGACGCGGAGCCGCCCGACGCCCGGCAGCGCGAGCACGGGCCTCAGGACCGCGCCGGTCAACCCGAGCACCAGGAGCAGCGGCGCGAGGTCGCCGAGCATCAGGTGCTGGATCATGTGGACGTAGAAGGCGCGGCTCTCGCCGGCGGTGTCGATGGGGGAGATCAGCGCCGCCAGGAGGACCCCGAGCCCCATGTAGAAGCAGACCTGCCTGGCGGGCCGGGGCTCGCGGCCCACTCGCCTCAGGTTCCGGACCCGCACCGCGTACGCCGCGCCGACCACGGCGGCGGATCCGATCGCCGCCGGATCGAAGTTCCAGCCGACGGGCTCGGTCATTCGCGGGCTTTGACGGCCGCCGCGACGGCTCCCGCGCCGGCGAGGGCCGCCGCCCCGATCGCGCGCCGGTGCTTGCCGAGCCAGAGCATGGGGCTGCGCCGGCGGCTGCCCTCCTCGAACCGCCCGTGCGCCCCGGGGTCGCCCTCGACGGGGGCGAACAGGTTGTCGGGCCGTTCGCCGTTGACGGGCTGATCGGCGAGCTGACCGTCCCAAGCCTGCTTCGCGACGTAGCGATCGACCAGCGGCGGGGCGATCCGCTCGCCGAGGATCGTCTTCCAGGTCGGCGCCGCGACGTAGACCTCCCGATCGCCGCTGCGGGCAGCCCAGGCGATTGCGTCCGCCGCCACCTCGGGCTCGTAGATGGGGGGCACCGGCTGGGGCTGCTTGGGGAGGCGCGTCCGGCAGTGGTCGAACTGCGGGGTGTTGAGTCCCGGCAACTCGACGATCGACAACCGCACGGAGCTGCCGTCGTGGATGAGCTCGGAGCGGACCGACTCGAAGAACCCCTTGATCGCGTGCTTCGATCCGCAGTAGCCGGACTGGAGCGGGATGCCGCGGTAGGCGAGCGCGCTGCCGACCAGCACG
>JBKPTM010000028.1:0-4202 GCA_046765935.1 Actinomycetota bacterium
GTCCAAGGCACGACCTTCCTGGGTCCTCGCAAGATGGGAATCCCGTATGGCGTGGGAGTGGCCCCTGACGGGAAGATCGTGGTGTCCGGAGATGGCGGCGGATTCCGCGAAGGCGTCCAGGTCACACGACTCGAAGCGAACGGCGCGCTCGATGGGTCCTTCGGCAGAACGGGCTCCGTGATCACAGCGCTCCCGGGCGGCGTCGAAGAGTTCCCGGTTATCGCCTTCGATCCGTTCGGCAGGACTCTGGTGGCCGGGCAAACGGACGCGCGGCATCGTTTGCTTTCCGTGATCGCTCGCTACGGCCCGTCCGGCCACCTCGACAAGGCGTTCGGGCCGCGACACAAGCGACGTCATCGAAAGCACAGACACCATCGGTGAGCGGGTCTCCGTCAGCGCCAGCCCATAACGTCTGTCAACCTTGACCGACCGATCCCGAGGAGCCCGAACTTGACCCCCGTAGACCTCCCCGACGACTTCCAGGCCGCCCACCTCTCCGAGGTCGACCCCGACATCCAGCGGGTTCTCGACGGCGAGCTCGGGCGCCAGCAGGGGACGCTCGAGATGATCGCCTCCGAGAACTTCGTCCCGCAGGCGGTCCTCGACGCCGCGGGCTCCGTCCTCACCAACAAGTACGCCGAGGGCTATCCGGGCAAGCGCTATTACGGCGGCTGCGAGTGGGTCGACATCGCCGAGCAGCTCGCGATCGACCGGGCCCTGGAGCTCTTCGGCGCCGAGCACGCCAACGTCCAGCCGCACGCGGGGGCTCAGGCGAACAACGCCGCCTACATGGCGTTGCTCGACCCCGGCGACACGATCATGGGGATGGCTCTCGACCACGGCGGCCACCTGACCCACGGGATGAAGCTCAATGTCTCGGGCAAGCTCTACCACGTCGTCGCCTACCACGTGCGCCGCGAGGACAGGCTCGTCGACATGGACGAGGTCGCCTCGCTGGCGGAGGAGCACAAGCCGAAGGTGATCGTGGCGGGCTGGTCGGCCTACCCTCGCCAACTCGACTTCGCCGCCTTCCGAGAGATCGCCGATTCGGTCGGCGCGAAGCTGATGGTCGACATGGCGCACTTCGCCGGGTTGGTCGCCGCGGGCGAGCACCCCAGCCCCGTCCCACACGCCGACGTCGTCACGACCACGATCCACAAGACCCTCTGCGGGCCTCGCAGCGGGATGATCCTCTGCAAGGAGGAGCTCGCGGCCGACATCAACCGGTCGGTCTTCCCCGGCCAGCAGGGCGGCCCGCTGATGCACATCGTCGCGGCCAAGGCCGTGGCCCTGAAGATCGCCCAGAGCGATCAGTTCGCCGAGCGCCAGCGGCAGACGATCGCCAACGCCCAGGCCTTCGCCGACGAGCTGATCGCGGGCGGCATCGACGTCCTCACCGGCGGCACCGACGTCCACCTCGTCCTCGTGGACCTCACCAACACCGGCCTCGACGGTAAGACCGCCGAGGACCGCCTCGAGGAGGTCGGCATCACGGTCAACCGCAACGCGATCCCGTTCGACGAGCGGCCGCCGATGAACCCATCCGGCCTGCGCATCGGGACGCCCGCCCTGACCACCCGTGGCCTGGTCGAGGACGACCTGCGCGAGATCGCCAGGATCATCGCCACGGCGCTCTCCGACGAGTTCGACTCCCAGAGGGACTCGCTGCTCGAGCGCTCGCGCGTGCTGATGGAGCGCTACCCGCTCTACTCCCAGCTCTCAGCAGCCACCGTCTAGCGCCGCTTGAAGATCTGGGCCGACATGAGCGGGCCGGCCCACGTGCTCGTCCTCCGGCCGATCATCGAGCGCCTCCGGGCGCAGGGCCACGAGGTGCTGATCACGGCCCGGGTGTACACGCAGACCCTCGAGCTGCTCGACCTGCACGGGATGGACTACACGCTGATCGGAAAGCACGGCGGCGCCTCCCGGGTGCGGAAGCTGATGCGGCTGATCCAGCGGACGAGCGGGATGCGGCACTTCGGCAAGGGCAAGGGTTTCGACCTGGCGATCGCGCACGGCTCCAACGACATCGCGATCGCGTCGCGGATGCTCGGCATCCCCGAGTCGAACATGCACGACTACGAGTTCGCCGTGGCGCAGCACCACGTCGGCTGCCGGCTCGCGAAGCGCGTGATCTTCCCGGACTCCGTGCCCGCCGAGCGGCTGAAGCGGTTCGGGGTCACGCCCGAGAAGCTCTTCCAGTACCCCGGGATCAAGGAGGAGTACTACCTCGCCGACTTCGAGGTCGACGAGCAGGCGCTGGAGAAGCTGGGGGTCGACACGGACCGCGTCGTCGTCGTCGTTCGCCCCCCGCCCGACGTCTCGCTCTATCACCGCCGCTCGAATCCGCTTTTTCCACAGGTGCTGGCGCGAGTAGGCTCTGAGCCCGGTGTCCACGCGGTCGTGTTGCCCAGGACCGAGGAGCAGCGGACCTACGTGAAGGAGCTTGCCCTGCCGTCCCTGATCGTTCCGGATCACGCAGTGGAGGCGCCGAGTCTCGTGGCCCTGGCCGACCTGGTCGTCTCGGCTGGAGGCACCATGAACCGGGAGGCCGTCGCCTTGGGCACGCCGGTCTACACGACCTACGGTGGCCGGCTCGGCGGAGTCGACGAGGCCCTGATCCGATCCGGTCGCCTGCGTCCGCTGACCGATCCGCGCGCCCTCGAGCTGGAGAAGAAAAGCGGCGATGGGGAGCGGGTCCGCCGCGACCCGCAGCTGCTGGTGGATCTGATGCTCGGCGCGGCCGAGCCGGTGGCCTCGGCGTGAGCGCTCCCATCAAGACGACCGCGACCGAGCGGAGCGAGGCCGTGCCGTCCGAATCAGACCGCGGCCTCTCACTGGCCGAGCAGTACTCGGTGATGGCCTCGGAGGCGTTCGCGCCACGCCGGGTCGACGTGGCGCTCCGGGCGCTCGACCTGATGATCGCCGGCACGGCGCTCGTCCTGCTCTCGCCCCTGCTCGGGCTGCTGGCCCTGGCGACGCTGCTCACTTCGGGCACGCCGGTGCTCTACCGCGGCGAGCGGGTGGGGCGGGCCGGCCGCATCTTCACGATGTTCAAGCTGCGGACGCTGCGGCCCGGCGCGGAGGAGCGCCTCGGCAACCTCTACGGGGAGGAGCTCAGCCGGCGCACTGAGGAGGAAGTGACGCTGGTGGGGAGGGCCGCCCGGCTCACCCACATCGACGAGGTCCCCCAGCTCTACAACGTGCTCCGCGGCGATATGAGCATGGTCGGGCCGCGACCGGTGCGCCCCGCCTTCTTCTACCGGCTGGTTGAGGAGGTCCCGCAGTACTGGCAGCGGCTGGTCGTCAGACCGGGGGTCACCGGCTTCGCCCAGACGAGGATCACCCGCGAGGACTCCTGGGAGGACAAGCTGATCCACGACCTCGAGTACATCGCCGACCGCTCGATCCGCCTCTATCTGCGAGTGCTCGGCGCCACGATCGCCAGGATCGTCCGGCTCACCCTGAGCGGCAGAAACCGCTAGCGCCCCTCGGTGGGACAGAGGCGGCCGCGTGTATCAAAGGTGTAATAGGCTGTGTCGGGCCATGGAGGAGGGGATCGGGATGCCCCGCAGGTTCGGACTGGTGATCGCGGTCGCTCTCGCACTCGTCTGTCTGCTGGCGCCCTCGGCTCTCGCCGCGAAGAAGCCCAAGAAGCACGTCCGGGACACGACCACCTGGCTCTGCATGCCGGGGATCCCCGACAACCCGTGTGAGCCGGGCTTCGGCACCACGCTGCTCTCGCCGAGCGGGCAGATCGTCGGTACCCAGACGCCCAAGGCGGACAAGAAGCGGAAGTTCGACTGCTTCTACGTCTACCCGACGGTCAGCGACGACAAGAGCACCAACGCCGATCTCTCTATCGACCCCGAGGAGCGCTCGATCGCGCTCTACCAGGCCGCTCGCTACGGCCTCCACTGCCGCGTGTTCGCCCCGATGTACCGCCAGGTCACGCTGCAGGGGATCCTCGCCACCTCCATCCCGCCCGAGGCGCGCCAGAGTGCGTACGGCGACGTGCTCGCCGCCTGGAAGATCTATCTGCGCAAGTACAACCAGGGCCGCGGCGTCGTCCTGATCGGCCACTCCCAGGGCACCTTCGTGCTCCGCGAGCTGGTCCACCAGGCCATCGACCCGAAGAAGAAGGTCCGGAGGCTTCTGATCTCGGCGATTCTGCTGGGCGGCAACGTGACCGTTCCCGAGGG
>JBKPTM010000029.1:0-22925 GCA_046765935.1 Actinomycetota bacterium
CTCGTCCTCACCGCTCTCCCCCACGCCCTGGTCGAGCTGACCGCCGTCTTCCTCCCCCTCGCCGCCTGGACGATCGCCAGCCGCCGCGGCGAGTGGGATCAGCTGCTCGCCGCCACCGTGGTCACGGTCGCGATCGCGATCCCGATGCTGGTCGTGGCCGCGACCTGGGAGGTCTACGTCTGGCCCCAGATCCTGGCGGGCGTCTCGCCATGGGGCAGCTGACCCCGGGCCTGACGGTCAGACCAGCTGGTCGAACTTGCAGTCCCGCGGCGCCTTGTCCTCGCGCCAGCGGACGATCTTCGATCCATGGCGGATGCGACCGCCCGAGGTGTGGTCGTATGTGACCTCGACCACCAGCTCGGGGCGCAGCGAGTACCACTCGAGCTCGCGTCCGGAATCCCACCGGCTCGGATCGCCAGATCCCTTCTCGCCCGTCTCGTAGTCGGCGAGCGTCTTGACGAGCTCCTTCTTCTCCTTCGCCTTCAGGCCTGAGGTGTGGCCGATCGGCCTGAGGTTGCCGTCGTCGTAGAGGCCGAGGATCAGCGAGCCGACGGTCCCCTCGTGCTTGCCTGGCCTCCAGCCCATCACGACGCAGTCGATGGTCCGGACGCGCTTCACCTTGACCATGCCCTTGCGCTCGCCCGGCTTGTAGGTCGCGTCGAGCTCCTTCGCGATCACTCCCTCGCCACTCAAGAGGAGCGGCTCGGCGCTCTTCGCGGTCTTGAAGAGCGGGGTGACCTCGACCGAGCCCGAGGCGCTCTTCTTGCGCCCCGGCGCATCGGCGATCAGCTTCTCGAGCGCGGCGCGCCGCTCGGCGAACGGCTTGCCGGTCAGCTTGCGGCGATCGAGCGCGAGCAGGTCGAAGGCCCGAAACAGAGCAGGCGTCTTCTCAGCGAGCATCCGGACCCGTGACTCGGCCGGATGGAGCCGGTTCTGGAGCGCGTCGAACTCCTCGTGACCGTCCTCGTCGAGGATCACGAGCTCGCCATCGAGTACGTAGCGGCCCTCCGGGAACTTGACCTCGGGGAAGTAGCGGCGCAGCGGCTTGCCGCCGCGGGACTGCATGTACACCTCATCGCCGTCCACGTAGACGATCGAGCGGAAGCCGTCGTACTTCGGCTCGTACACCCAGCCCTCCCCCTCGGGCAGCACCTTCCGCGAGAGGGCGAGCTGGGGCTGGATCGGGGGCTTCAGCGGGAAGGCCATGGGCCGATCCTAGTCCCGGCATAAAGTCGGCCCATGCCCGAGCCGCCGCGGACCGCCGACTTCGCCGTGATCGGCGGCGGCATCCTCGGGTTGGCCGTGGCGCGCGAGTTGCTCGCCCGCCATCCCGGCGCCACCCTCTGCGTGCTGGAGCGCGAGGACCGGCTCGCGGCGCACCAGACCTCGCACTCGAGCGGCGTGATCCACGCCGGGATCTACTACGCGCCGGGATCGCTCAAGGCCCGCCTCTGCGTCGAGGGCGCCCGGCTTCTCTACGAGTACTGCGATCAGCGCGGGATCGAGGCGAAGCGCAACGGCAAGCTGATCATCGCCGCCGACGAGTCCGAGCTCCCGCGCCTCGACGAGCTCGAGCGCCGGGGCAGCGCGAACCGGGTCCCCGGTTTGAGGCGCATAGAGGCCGACGGGATCGCGGAGATCGAGCCGCACGCCCGCGGTGTTGGCGCCCTCCACTCTCCCGAGACCGGCGTCGTCGACTTCGCCCGGGTCGCGGCCGCCTACGCGGCCGACGTGGAAGCGGCCGGCGGCACCGTCGTCACCGGCTGCGAGGTCATGGAGCTCGCCCCTCGGTCCGATTCAATCGCCATCCGGCACAACCGCGGGACCACCGAGGCCTGCTTCGTCGTCAGCTGCGCCGGAGCCTGGTCGGACCGGCTCGCCGTCGCCGCCGGCGCGCCGGCGGAACCGCGCATCGTCCCCTTCCGCGGCGCCTACCTGCGGCTTCGTCCCGAGAGGCGGGACCTCGTCCACGCCAGCATCTACCCCGTCCCGGACCCGGACCTGCCGTTCCTGGGCGGCCACCTGACGCGCGGCATTGACGACGAGGTCCTGCTCGGGCCCTCGGCCCTGATGGTCGGCGCCCGCGACGCCTACCGGCTCGGCCGAGTCCGCCGGCGAGACCTCGTTTCCAACCTGGCCTGGCCCGGGACCTGGCGCCTCGTCCGGCGTTTCTGGCGCACCGGCCTCACCGAGCTCCGGCACGCGGCGAGCCGCCGCTCCGTGGTCGCCGAGCTGCGTCGCTTCGTCCCGGAGCTCGACGTCGCGGACGCGCTCCCCGGCCCCTCGGGAATCCGGGCGCAGGCGCTGGACCGCGACGGCCGCCTCGTCGACGACTTCGTCGTCCACAGGACCGAACGCGCGCTGCACGTCCGCAACGCGCCGTCGCCCGCCGCGACCTCATCGCTGGCGCTCGCGAAGCTGATCGCCGACCAGGTGGAGTGAGGGTTGCCTGGCTTCGCCACATGTTCGGCGGCCACAAACACCGCCGCCGGATCAACAGCCGCCGACGAGCAGGAAGATCAGGACGATCACGACGATGACGATCGCCAGCGCGACCAGCCTGCGGCGCAGATAGACGTCACCGCCGCCATAGTGGCGCTCGACCCGGCCCTCGGCACCGCGCGGGCCGGCGCCCTCGAGCAGGTCTTCGTCGCCGGTCTCCGGCGGCTCACCTTGACGGGACCGGGCCCGTGCCTGGGCGGCGGCACGACGCTCTTCGGGTGTTCTCCCTCTTCCCTCGATCGGCCCCAACCCTAAGGGACCCGCATGTCGCTAGGGAGAAAACGCGCCCAGATCCTGCAGGGTCAGGAACAGGTTTTCGATCGGCTTGTAGCCCCCGCCGCCAGGCACGTGCACGGTCTGGGGCTCGTTGATGTCGTCGAGCGTGACCTCGGCCTGCAGGTTCCCCCCGCGGGCACCGCCGAACCGCGGCCGATCCGCGGGGGCGATGCCGAAGTCGGCGTCGAGCGAGAGCTTGTGCACCATTCGATCGTCGAGCCCGATCCACGCCTCGATCCGCCCGACCGGGGCCGGGACGTGGGTGAGCCCGAGCGCGTCGCGGAGCGGATGCAGCGCCACGGCCACCACCTTCCCATCAAGCTCGGCGTTGACGTGCTGGGTCTGGGTGCCGTTCACCTCCTCGTTGCCCTCGTTCCGGGCGACCCCGAACAGGTCCCGGGCATGGAAGGAGCTGGCCGCGACCTGGGCGTTGATCGCGGCAGTTGATTCCCTGCCCAGCTCGTAGTTGTCCCCGAACGGGCTGATGAAGACGTTCTCCCCGGTCGAGACGAGCTTGCCGCCGACCCCGAAGCCGAGCACCCTGACGTTGAACTTCCAGTCGAAGCTCGGGATGCGGATACCCCCGCCGCCCACATACGGCCCCTCGACCCGGATCGTGACCGGCTGCGTGAGCACGGATGAGCCGTCGAGCGTCAGCCGCGCCTGCCCCTCGAGCTGGGCGCTCTTCACGGGGTGCCCGGCGGCGGAGTCGAGGAGAACGTCGGGGTTCACCAGCGGCGCGTCGTCGCCGTTGCCTCCGCCGCAGCCGGCGGCCAGGCCGGCGAATGTCCCGACCGCGAGTAACAAAGTGGTGACCCGCCGCACAGCCGGCGGATTATCCTCCCCAGATCCCCATGGCCTCCCCGCGGCTTGAGACCGCAGAGTTCTGGGAACTGCCCGGCTTCACCGCGGAGCGCAGGGAGGCGGTGCGGGACGTCTGGGGTGCGTTCTGGTCGTCGCGGCTCCTGATCTGGGCAGCCGGGATAGCGGCGGTGCTCGCGTTCGGCTGGTCCGAGCACAACGCCACCCGCCTCGACCCGCTCTACCTGACGCTCCCCTTCGGCGACGCCTTCTCGAACCTGCTCGTGGCGCCCGCCGCCCGGTTCGACTCCGCCTGGTACTTGACGATTGCCCAGCACGGCTACGACGCCTCGGGCCGCCCCGCGTTCTTTCCGCTGCTGCCGGCCCTGATCCGGATGATGGGCACGTCAGTTGGCGCCCAGGTGCTCGCCGGTATCGCGCTCTCGTCCATCTGCGGGATGGGTGGGCTGTACCTCCTCCATCGCCTCGTGAGCCTCGACTTCGACCTGCGGCACGCGAGGTCGGCGGTCTGGCTGGCGGCCTGGTTCCCCGGCGCGCTCGTGCTCTCGGCCGTCTACACCGAATCGCTGTTCCTGCTGCTCTCGATCGGATCCATCTACGCGGCTCGCCTCGGGCGCTGGCCGATCGCAGGGCTCCTCGGCGGGGCGGCCGCCGCCTCTCGCAGCGGCGGCATCGTGCTGATGGTCCCGCTGCACATCCTGTACCTCTACGGCCCGCGGGTCGATGCCCCGGCGGCCGCCGTCAGGTCGCTGCTTCGGCCTCGCTATCCGCTGCGCCCGAGCGTGCTCTGGGTGTTGCTGGGCATCCCGGCCGGGCTGATCGTGTACATGGCCTACCTCGGCATGAACCTCGGCGATCCGGCCGCCGTGTTCACCGCCCAGGACCAGTGGGGTCGCACCTTCATCCCGCTCGGCGGGCTGGTGACCGGGACCTGGAGCGGCATCACCGGCGCGTGGGATCTGCTCGTGCCCGGCGTCACCAGACAGCTCGATGGGCCCTCACTGGTCAGCCCCGAGCTGCTCGACCTGCGCGACGTCTTCATGCTCGGCTTCCTCCTCCTCGGGGTCTGGCTCGTCTATGAGTGCGGCAAGCGCCTGAATATCGCCTACACCGCCTACGCGGTCTGCGGGCTCGCCCTCCCCGTCTCGGTCCCGGCCCAGGGCTATCCGCTGATGTCGCTGCCCAGGTTCATGTTCGTGCTCTTCCCGCTCTGGATCGCGCTCGCACTGTGGACGGCCGAGCGCGGCCGCTACCGCCGGGTGCTGGTCGTCTTCGGGATCCTGCTGGCGGCGAGCAGCGCGCTCTTCGTCGAGTGGGTGTTGGCGCCCTAGGGCCGGGGGTAGGCTGCCTGGGTGGCGGTCCGCGAAGCGATTCCGCGGAAGGCGGAGGCCGAGGAGGGCGTCTCCTCGTTCGCCAAGTCGCTCTTCCTCGGCGAGATCCACGAGGAGCTCGTCTTTCCCTGGCCGACCCCCGACCGCGAGGAGCAGGACCGCGTCAGGGAGCTGAACGCACGGATCCGCGAGTACTGCGCCGAGCACTACGACCCCAGGCAGGCGGAGGAGGAGCGCTGGATCCCGGATCAGGTGCTCCGTGACCTGGGCGAGATCGGGGCGCTCGGGCTCTACGTCGATCAGAAGTACGGCGGGCAGGGCCTCTCCCAGACCGGCTACGCCAGGGTCTTCGAGACCATCGGGCAGATCGACGCGACCCTGGCGATCGTCCTCGGCGTCCATCAGTCGATCGGCTTCAAGGGCATCTCCCTATTCGGCACCGACGAGCAGAAGGAGCGCTTCCTCCCCGACCTCGCGACTGGGCGCAAGCTCGCCGCGTTCGCCCTGACCGAGCAGGAGGCGGGCTCGGACGCCTACCACGTGCGCTCGCGGGCGGTCCAGCAGCCCGACGGCTCCTGGGTCCTGAACGGGGAGAAGCGCTATATCGGGAACGGCTCGCGAGCCGACGTGATCACGACCTTCGCGCGGGCCGAGATCGGCGGCGAGGACCGCCACATCGCCCTCCTGCTGGAGAAGGGGATGGATGGCCTCGAGGTCGGGGAGCGCTACGACACGATGGGCCTGCGGGCGAACGACCTGCGCCGCCTGTACTTCAAGGACGTCCGGGTGCCGCCCGAGAACGTCCTCGGCGACCCCGGGCAGGGCTTCCGGGTCGCGATGCAGGTCCTCAACAACGGCCGCATCGGCCTGGGCACCGGGTCGGTCGGCGGCGCCAAGAAGCTGCTCGACCTTTCCATCGATCACGTCAAGGAGCGCCGCCAGTTCGGCCGGCCGCTGGCCGACTTCGAGCTCGTCCAGGACAAGATCGGCTGGATGGTCTCCTACCTCTTCGGCCTGGAGTCCATGAACTACCTGACCTGCGGCCTGGTCGACGCCGGCGTCCCGGATTACTCGCTCGAGTCGGCGCTCTGCAAGGTGTCCGGAACCGAGTTCCTCTGGTACGCCGCCAACCGAGCGCTCCAGCTCGCCGGCGGCGAGGGCTACATGCGCGACCAGCCCTACGAGAAGGTGTTGCGCGACACCCGGATCTATCCGATCTTCGAGGGCGCGAACGACGTGATGCGGGCGTTCATCGCCCTCGGCGGGATCAAGCCGGCGGGGGAGAAGCTCGAGGGGCTCTCCGAGATCGAGCTGAGCGACCCGATCGGCTCCATCGGCGTGCTGATCGACTACGCGTCGGATCGGATCCAGCGCGAGGTGCGGCCGGACAAGATCACGAAGGCGCACGAGGAGCTCTCCGCGCACGCCGACTCCGTCTCCGACCAGGTGAAGCGCCTCGCCGGCGTCACCGAGAAGCTGCTGCGCGAGCACCGCAAGGACATCATCGGGCGGCAGTTCCAGCAGAAGCGGCTCGCCGACAGCGTCGCGGACATCTACGCGCAGATCGCGCTGGTCTCGCGCGTCAGCCACATCTTCGAGGACCAGGGCGTGGAGCCCTCAGGCCAGGAGCGATTCATCGCCGACACGTTCTGCCGGCGTGCCACGGCCAGGGTGCAGGGCCGCTTCGACCAGATCGAGTCGAACGACGACGAGCGGATGACGGCGATCGCCAAGCTCGCCTACAAGCGCGGCTCCTACGGGTACGCGCTGTTCGAGGACTGAAGAGACGGCTTCGCCGTCAGATCGCGGCCATGAGCGGCCGCCCCACATAACCGCTCAGGGCTTCGCCCTTCGCTCATAATGCTGCGGCCTGATGGCCGCTAGGAACGGCACCACGGTCTTCAGGAATGCGTTGGTCCTCGGCGCCGCCGTGAGCGGGTCGAGGTGGCTGATCTGCGGGTTGCGGTTGACGAGCATGGACTCCCTGCGCGTCGTCCGGGAGAGGCGAATGAAGTTGCGCGCGCCATCGAGGACGTGCGCGCCGGCGAGGTCGCTGGCGATCGCGTAGAGGGGCAGGTTCACCTGGCGGGCGTGGAAGAGGCGCAGCCCGAGGAAGTTAGCGACGTCGTTGCGGGTCATCTGGTCGGCGCCGTTCGTGTCGATCGTGAGCCGCTTCGGGAAATACCACTCGACGGCGTTGCTGGGCTCCTGCCCGAACGTCTCGGCGAGGCGGCTCACCGGCGTCACCCCGCCGTCGACCCAATCGCGCGGATCGCCGGACGCCGCGAGTCCGCCGCCGTTGATGTGCAGCAGGCTGAGGGCGGCGGGCGAGGTGTCGCGGTCGAAGGCGTATCCGAACAGCGCCCGGTTGGTCACGGGGAACGGCGGGTTGAACTCCGCCGGCAGCAGCGGATAGCTCTGCAGCGTGGTTGCCGACGCCGTCGGGGCCTTCTCCGCATAGAGGCCGCCGATCTCGGCGAACAGGCCCGCGGCCTCTGGGATGCCGATGCCGAGCAGGTCGAGGAACGGGCTGCCGGTCTGCAGGTCGGCGATCGCCTGCTGGGCCTGCGCCAGGTCGTAGGCGTCGAAGCTGCCTAGCAGCCCGCCGTCGATCAGCACGAGCCCGGCGAGGTCCTTGTATCCCGGGTGCCCGTTGAAGTCCCAAGCCGCGTAGGCGACTGTGAGGGAGGCGCCGAGCGAGTGGCCTCCCAGGATGACCTGGCGACGGCCGTGGGCGCGAGCCCTGCGGACGACGGCGCGGACGTCGTTGAGGGCGACGGCCATCCCCCACTCCCGCGCGTAGGGATCCTCGTTCGGCCCGCGAACGTGGAACCCCTGCACGTTCAGGTAGTAGTCGAACGCCTGCTGCAGGGGGATCTTGCCGGCGTCGGCGGCCGCGAAGGTCGCCGTGTCCTCGAGCGCCTGCGTGCGCCGGTCGATCGCCCAGACCTGGAGCCCGCGCACGTGCTTCACCAGGTACCTCGCGTCCAGGGTGAAGTCGCCGGCGCCGCCCTGTGTCCCGGGCATCAGCACCAGAACCCGTTTGGCCGACTTCGGCCCGAACTGGTGGACCGTTACCTGGTTGAACTGCGCCGGTCCCGGCTCCGGTGGCGTCGCGACCGTGATCAGCCGGTCTCGGGCCATCGTGGGTGCGGCGGTGAGGGCCGCCATCAGGACCAGCGCCAAGGCCGTCCCGGCCAGGCCGATCCACGCGCTTCCGCGAAGCCTGATCGCCTTCTCCTCCATCCCTGAGGGAGGCAGCCTATTGGGTGGCTACTTCTTGGCCTGACCCGGCGGGATGTTCGTATGACCCTTGGCTTGCCCCGGCGGAGTCCGAGTGTGCCCCGGGGGGGTCTTGGCGTGCCCGTTGGCTACGCCTTTTGGGGGGTGGCTCGAATGGGCGTTGCCGGAGTTCCCGCCGGCGTTGGAGTTGGCGGGAGGCCCTGTCTCTCCCGACTGCCCGGGCGGCACCGCGTCGTTGAGGCCGACCGCCTTGCCCCGCTCGTGGCCGACCGCCTTGCCCTTGGCCTTCTCGCGCTGCTGCCGGGCGTGCTCGTGAGCGGCCTCGGAGTTGCCATTGCTCGTGGTGCCGCTCTCGCTGGTCTCCCGCGTCTCGGTGCCCTGCGCGGCCGGCTGCTGGCCCTGTCCGCTCGAGCCCTGGTCGCTCTTCTTCGTGGGCTGATTCGGCAGGTTGATCCCGACCGAGTCGAAGGCCGACCGCGCCGGCGAGGGCACCGTGACCCCCGCGAACGCGAGGCCCGCGAGGACGAGCGGGATCGCCGCGATGGCGATCCCGACCCTGGCTACCAGTCCCCACCGCGAGCGATGCCCCCTCGGCGAGACGGCGGTCGTTGCCGTGCCGCGCCGCATCGTGCGGGTCTCGGCCTCGAGCGTCGAGGCGCGCGCGGTCGCGGCAAGGCGCGGCACGAGCTCGGCCCGCCGTCGGGCGTCGGGCTCGGTTGGCACTGCAGCGCGCAGCGCATCCATGAAGACGAGGCCCTCCTGCATGTCATCTGGATAAGCGCCGTTCCCGTTCACAGGGTTACTGTCCATGGGCGCCTCCTTCGTTTCGCGCCTCCGGCTGCTGGCGCGCCAGCTCGCGCTTCACCGCGGCGAGCCCGCGTCGCTGCAGCGCCTTGACGGCGCCCTGACGCTTGCCGACCGCCTTGGCGACGTCCTCGATGCTCATGTCTCCCAGCACGCGCAGCATGAGCACGGCACGCTGGTCCTCGGAGAGGAGAGCCAGAACCCGGTGAACCTCCTCTACGCCGATTCGGGCCAGCGCCTCGTCCGCCGCGTCGTCTGCGTGACCCATCGGCTCGGGAGGCTCCGGTGAGAGGTCGGCCGGGCGACGCGCCGTGTGCCGCCGTGCGTCGATCAGGCGGTGATGGGCGATCGTGAACACCCACGAGCGAAACCCCGGCTCCTCGCCCTCGAACCGCGAGATGTCGCGGGCCACCTGGAGGAAGACCTCGCTGAGCACATCCTCGGGGTCGGGCGCGTTGTTCGCGCGGAGGTAGCCGAGCACGATGGGAGCGAGCCCGTCGTAGAGCTCCTGCCAGGCCGCCTCGCTGCCCTGCCTGGCCTCCTCCAGGAGGGTGGTGAAGCGCTCCGGAGACACTGGGCGACGTTAGCGGAGATTCCGCTGTTTCCGGCCCTGCGCTTAACCTACAGGCTGTATGTCAACGACGCCGACCACCCGCCGCGAGGCCGAGGCTCAGGCGACGCGCGACGCCCTCGTCCAGGCCGCCCTCGAGCTGTTCACGAAGCGCGGCTACGCGGCCGTCGGCACCGAGGAGATCGTGGCGCGGGCGAAGGTCACCCGCGGCGCGCTCTACCACCACTTCGCCGACAAGCGCGACCTCTTCCGCGCCGTCTTCGAGCGGGTGGAGGGAGAGCTGATGGAGCGGATCGGCGCTCGAATGGAGGCGGGCGACGATCCCTGGGAGCTGATGCTGGCCGGGATGCGCTCCTTCCTCGACGCCTGCGAGGAACCCGCCGTGAAGCAGATCTCCCTCACCGACGCGCCCGCGGTCCTCGGCTGGCAGGAGTGGCGCGAGATCGACAACCGCCACGGCCTGGGACTGACGCGCGCCGCGCTGCAGGGCGCGGTCGACGCGGGGGTGATGCGACCGATCGCGGTGGAGCCGATGGCGCACCTGTTCGTCGCCGCCCTCTCCGAGGCCGCGTTCGTGATCGCGTACTCCGATCATCCGCGCAAGGCCCGGGCCGAGGTCGAGGAGGCCCTGATCCAGCTGATCGAGGGCCTGCGGGTCTAGGGCTCAGGGGCTGGAGCAGCTCCCGCGCGGCGGCGTGCTCGGCGCCGCTCGAGTGCGAGCTTGATCCGCTTGCGAAGCCAGAGCACGAGCGCGATGCCGATCGCGAGCAGAATGAGGACGAGGGCCAGGGCGACGAACGGCTCCTTCAGGGCCAACGCGACCACCACGGCCACCAGTCCGTCCTCGATGAGGCTGATGACGACGTTGGAGACCGGCTCCGGAGAGGTGTTCACCCCCAGCCGGATGCCGGCCTTCAGCCCGTGCGCGACCAGCGCCGTGGTCCCGCCCGCGCCACCGACCGCCACGGTCTCTGGGCCCGTCGCCTGGTCCAGATCGGCGAAGGAGACTCCGATCAGGCCTCCGATCGCCGGCCGGATGGCCGTGTGGAGCAGATCCCACGTGCTGTCGAGCAGCGGCACCTTGTCCGTGATGAATTCGATCGCGAACATCACCCCGGCCGCGATCAGGACCGGCTTCGTGGTCAGATCGTGGGGAACCTCGCCGAACCCGGCGCGACCGAGCAGGCCGAGAATGAAGACCGTGCCGTAGGCGTTCAGCCCAGCGGCGTACCCCGCGCTGATCGTGGTCGGCACCAGCTCCATGCGGGCGCCACCCTATGTCGCCCGTTGATCCGGCGGCGGTGTTTGTGGCCGCCGTTTAAGTGAGGCGCTCGACGATCATCGCCTCGCCCTGTCCGCCGGCGACGCACATCGTCTCGAGGCCGACCTCGTGATCGTCGGTCTCCATCGCGTTGATCAGCGTGCCCATGATCCGGGCGCCGGTCATGCCGAACGGGTGCCCTAGGGCGATCGCGCCGCCGTGGGTGTTGAGCTTCTCCAGCGGGATGTCGCACTCGGCCATGATCGGGATCACCTGGGCGGCGAAGGCCTCATTGAGCTCGACGGTGCCGACGTCGTTCATGGTCATTCCGGCGCGGTCGAGGACCTTTTTGATCGCCCCGATCGGCGCGACGCCCATGTACTCCGGCTCGTTGCCGTGCGTGGCGGCGGTCCCGAGCCGGACGCGGGGCTCGAGCCCGAGCTCCTTGGCGCGGTCCTCCGACATGACCAGCACCGCCGCGGCGCCGTCGTTGAGCGGACAGGAGTTCCCGGCGGTCACGCCGCCTCCGCCCTCGAACGCCTCGTCCAGCTCGGAGAGCTTCTCGAGGGTCGAGCTCGGGCGCGGGCCGTCGTCCTTGGCGACCTCGTTGCCGTCCGGCAGCTTCACGGGAACGATCTCGCGGTCGAAGAAGCCGTCCTCCTGGGACTTCACGGCCAGCTCCTGGGAGCGCTGCGCGTACTTGTCCATGTCCGCGCGGCTCACCTCGTAGCGCTTCGCCACGTTCACGGCCGTGATCCCCATCTCGATGTAGGCGTTCGGCGTCCCGTCCTTGCCCTGCAGCTTCTCGTTCTGGTCGGCGGCCCCGGCGGGCTCGGTGCGCTCGTTGTAGCGGGAGACCCATTCCACTCCGGCGGCGATGTAGGTGTCGCCCTGGCCGGCGCGGACCGCGTTCGCCGCGTGCCTGATCGAATCCAGGCTCGACGCGCAATAGCGGGACATCGTGACTCCGTTGACGGTCTCCGGCAGCTTCTCGGAGAGCAGCACCATGATCCGGGCGATGTTGAACGCCTGCAGCCCCTGCGGCATGCCGCAGCCGCAGAACACGTCCTCGACAGACGCCGGATCGACGTCCGGGTTGCGCTCCAGCAGCTGATCGATCACGTAAGCGCCCATCTCGTCGGGGCGCAACTGGGCCAGCGAGCCCTTGAAGGCCCTGCCGATGGGCGTGCGGACGGTGTCGACGATGACTGCTTCGGGCATCTGCGGATCTCCTTGAAGTCGGTCGGTGCGTGGACGGACGCGGAATGCTACGGGGCTTCGCCCCACCGGGGTCCCCCCACCGGATGCCGGTCTAGGATGGCGCCATGCCAGACGGCAGGTCGCTCATGCCGCGGGTCCGCATGCCCAGGCTCACGCTGCCCGGGCGCGCTTCGCGCAGGGCCAGCGAGCGGACGACGGCGACCAAGCCGGTCCAGGCGCCGAAGAGCGGCGACGGCGCCACCACTACGGCGACAGCGACCACGGAGGCAGCGCCGACCGAGGCCAAGCCCACGACGGCCACGCCGACCACGGCCACACCCGCCACCGGGACGACAGCCCCGGCGCCCAACCTGCAGGAGCGAATCGAGGGCCTGCAGGGCTGGATGGCCGAGATCGAGCGGAAGCAGGCGCGGATCACCTACTTCGGCGGGCTCGCCCTCCTGCTGGCGCTCGCGGCCGCGGGAGCCGCCCTCTACTTCGGGCTCACCGCACACTCGGACAGCGCCACGAAAAACGATCTCGACTCCCTCACGAATCGCGTGAATTCCCTGCAAGGGGCCGTGACGAAGAACAGCAAGGACACCCAGAACGCCCTCAACGCCTCGATCGCGCAGCTCCAGCAGTCGATCTCGGGCCTGCAGAGGCAGCAGGCACAGGCGCAGGCCACCATCTCGACCCTGCAGAGCCAGATCGCGGCGGGCGCGCTCAACAAGAACGCCACCACGCCGAGCGTCACTCCGACAACGCCCGGCGCGGCGACCACCACGACCACGCCCAATAACGGCAAGAACCCGTAGGTAGTGGCAAAAGCCACTAAGTACGGGCGTAAATCCCACGCACGTCCGCCGGGTGCTCTAGCTTCACGCACGGAATCGGCTCGAAAGGAGGTCCTCGATGCCTGAGGGCTATTGCGTCAAGGAACGCAAGAAGGTCGAGATCAAGGATCCGCAGCAGGTCACGATGAAGAACGGTCGCCCGGCGATTCAGGGCACGTGCCCCGACTGCGGAACCAAGATCTTCAAGATCGGGAAGCTCTCCTAGCTCCGGCTCTCCGTACGCGTGGGGGACCGCCCACGCGTGATCGGCGGCCCGCCGGGGTTGGCGGGACGCGTGCCCTGATCTGATCCAGCAGGCGTGTCGCGACCTCGGCCGGCGTCTCATCCGGCCGAGGATCGCCGTTCTCAGGCACGTTCACCCGCACGCGCACGCGTGGGCGCCGAGGAAAGCGCACGTAGTCGGTCGTTCCCTCCACGCAACAGAGCACGATCCGCGCCTCGGGGCAGGCGTGCGCGAGGCGGCCGACACCGCCGCGTGCCCGCAGGCGCTCGCCCCAGGAGAGCCCGCCCTCGGGGAAAACGCACACGGCCTCGCCTGAGCGCAGGGCCTCCACCGCCCGAGCCGCCTGCGCGGGCGGAGCGCCAGCCCCACGAGCACGGGATCCCACTGGCTGTCGTGGTTGGGCACCACCAGCAGGGGGCCTTCCTCAGGCACGGAGTCGAGGCCCTCCGTGCGTAGGTGCCCCCACCAGGCGACGGGGCGCAGCAGGGTGGCGATCAGGTCATAGAGCATCGGCCGAAATCCGTTCCGGGCCCGCGCGCGTAGGAGCTTAGGCAGGCCGCGGATCGCGGTCGTGAATACGAACGCAGTGGAGGTGTGGATGCGCGTAAAGCGACGTTTCGCAGCGCTGTTCGTAGTCGGAGCCGCAATCGCTGTCCCCGTGGCGGGCTGCGGTGGGGGCGACGACAACAACAACACCAGCGCCGACACGAGCGAGGCCACCCAGGCCTCGACGAGCGGAGGTGCGGCGGCGACCGGCGCTGGAGGCACGGTCGATCTCACCGCCACCGATTTCAAGTTCGACCCCTCGGACCCGACGGTGAAGTCCGGCAACGTCACCTTCACCCTGAAGAACGACGGTCAGACGACCCACTCGCTCGAGATCGAGGACGTCAATGGAGAGGACCAGGAGCTCGAGGGGGATGTCTCACCCGGTCAGGACGGAACGCTCAAGGTGAACCTGCCGCCCGGGAAGTACGAGTTCTATTGCCCCGTGGACGACCATAAGGAAATGGGCATGGAGGGCGAGATCACCGTCAAGTGAGGACCTAGGAGCAGGCGGCTACCCAGTCACACCTAGGGAAATGCCACTACGCCCCCGAGGACGCCGACATAGGCCGTGCCGTCCGGCCCGAGCGTCACGGGGGCGTAGTTGTTGTTGAAGCCGAAGCCGGTGCCGGCGAGCCGCCGGTAGACGGTCCGTCCGCTGCGGAAGTCGAGTGCGGTCAGATACCACGTGTCGATGTCATCGGACCGCTGCGGATGGGTGTAGGTGTAGACCAGGCCGTTGGCGAGGGAGAGCTTCGGGACCACTGACGGGGCCCGCTCCTGGCTGGTCCAGACCGAGCGGCACCGGAACTTGGCCGGCCCCTTTCGCTTCTTGCCCCTCTTCGCCTTCTTGCGCTTCTTCTTGGTCACGTCGATCCGGGTCAGGCCGGGCACGCTCTCCCCCCCGCTCAGGTCGGCGGCGCTGATCCGGTAGCCGTAGTTGTTCTCCACGACCAATGACCGGCTCGTGCCGATCAGCGAGTTGTCGGTCGACCCCGCCCCCTTGCCGAACACCGGCGCCCGGCAGACGAGCCGCCGCTTCGCCTTGCGATGCTTCCGCTTCTTCGACCCGTGGCGGGGCTTCTTCTTCGCCTTGGGAAGCGTCTTCGCCCGGCGGTAGACGACCACGTCCATGGGGTCGGCGTTGTCCGTGATCGCCACCCACTTGCCGCCCATCAGCGTCGGGGTCGTGCCAGAGCCCGCGTCGCTCTGGCCGGGTTTGTGGATCCCCGAGTTCGGATAGACGATCCGCCAGCTCACCTGCGGGCCGCCGTTGGCACCCGCGTCGAATCGGTAGAGCGCCTTGTCCGAGACGATGAAGACGCCTCCCGTCTCGTCGACCGCGAAGGAGTTCGAGATCCCCTCGCCGCCGAGTCGCATCGTCCTCACGGCGCCGCTGGCTCGGTCGATCGTCCCCACCGTGCCGCCGCGAGTGACGAACCAGAGGAGCCCGTGCCAGTCGGGGAGCACCGAGACGATCCCCTCACCGGACGGGATCCTCGCGCTCAGGTCGTAGTCGGCATCGACCTGGAAGCCGGGTCCGCTCGTGATCGAGACGACGAGGACGTGCCGATCATTGGTCGGGACCACCGCCCTGTCGTGCTGGTCGAGGTAGAAGTAGCCGCCGCCGGAGAAGTCCGTGAACGGATTGCTTCCGGGCGACACATTGCGGGGCGGCAGCGGCAGGGCGGCGAGCACCTGGAGCGTGTGCGGGTCCATCAGGGTCAGGATGGGCCGATCGAGGCCCACGCAGACGGTCACAATGCGCCCGGCGGAATCGAAGGTGATCGAGCCACACTCGTGTCCCGGCGGAAAGTACGCCGAGGGCTCCGCTCCGTCGCCGAGCGGGCCCGACAGCCGGTAGGTGTCGGTCATGTACGGGTCGTCGTGGATGTTGTTCCGCGGGTTCGGCGCCATGAACGGATTGCGCGGCGGTGCCGGCCCGCCGTCGACCGGGTTCGCGGTCGCGGTCGTGCCCTCGAACTGCGAGACGGAGGAACGCTGGGGGTCCGGGATGGGAACGGCGGGGAGCCCGGGTGTCTGCGCCCGGGCGACTCCGGCCCATGGCGACCAGGCGAGCATCGCCAGCGCTCCGATCACAGCTGCCCCGCAACCCCTCTGGCGCATCGGCTGGCGAGCATACGGGAGACTTGGCCGCGATGGCTCAAAAGCCGCTCGAGCTGATCCTCGCTCGCAACTTCCTCACCAGCCTCTCCACCCCCGCGTTCCTCGTCGACGAGAGCGGGGCCCTGATCTTCTACAACGAGGCCGCCGGCGCCCTGCTCGGCATCTCGTTCGAGGAGCAGGGACACATGTCGGCCGACGAGTGGAGCCACGCCGTCGGCCCCTTCGGCGAGAACGGCGACCCGATCCCGATCGAGGAGCTCCCCACCACCCAGGCGCTCCGCCGGGGCCGGCCCGCCCACGGTCACTTCGCCATCCGCTCGGTCAGGGGCGATCAGTACGAGATCGAGTCGACGGCACTTCCGATCGTCGCGGAGGGCGGTCAGGAGGGGGCAATGATCTTCTTCTGGACGCGGAACTCGCGCGGCGGCGATTAGCGGCCTATAGGCTGGGAAGGGAGAGAGGAGTTGAGCAGGTGAGGTACGGATGAAGGTCAAGGTTTGGGGAGCACGGGGCTCGGTCCCGGCTCCGGGTCCCGAGATGAACCGCTACGGCGGGAACACCTCCTGCGTCGAGCTCCAGCTCTCGGACGGCTCGACGCTGATCATCGACGCGGGGACCGGCATCCGCAGCCTCGGCGTCGGCATCGCCAGGAAGCTGCCCAAGATCAACATCCTGCTCACCCACCTGCACCTCGACCACATCCAGGGGCTGATGTTCTTCGCGCCCTGCTTCCGCTCGGAGTCCGAGATCACGATCTGGGGCCCGGCGTCGCCGGAGGCCTCGCTCGAGGAGCGGATCGCGCGCTACATCTCGGCCCCCCTCTCCCCCGTCGAGGTGCGAGAGCTCCCCTGTGACGTCAACTTCCGCGACACGCCCGCCACCGAGTGGGAGATCGGCCCGGCGTCGATCCGAGCCGAGGCGGTCACCCACCGGGGACCCACCCTCGGCTACCGGATCGCCGACGCGGGGACAACGATGACCTACATCTCGGACCACGAGCCCGGCCTCGGCTCGCCCCTCGAGAGCCTGGAGCCCGAGTGGATCTCGGGGTTCGACCTCGCCCGCGACGCCGATCTCCTGATCCACGACTGCCAGTACACGGACGAGGAGTACCCCGAGCACGTCGGCTGGGGTCACTCAAAGCTCAGCGACACGCTGACGTTCGCGCGCCGGGTCGACGCGCGCCGCCTGATGCTCTTCCACCACGACCCGCTGCACTCCGATGACTTCCTCGATCGCTTCCACGAGGACGCCCGCGAGCAGTGGGCCGCTCTTGGCGGCGAGGACGGTTCCGTCGAGATGGCCGCGGAGTCGCAGGAGATGCAGATCGGCGCCCCCGCCCAGGTGGGCGCGGCGAGCTAGCGGCGAATCAGTTCAGACCGGCAGCTTCTTCGCCCGCTTGCTGCACCGGTGACGGGCCCGCTTCTGCTTCTTCGTCTTCCTCTTGATCTTCTTGCACTTCCTCAGTGCCTTGGCCCGCTCGCCCGTGGGGAAGGAACCGCAGGGAGTGGTGGCTGATGCGCCGGTCATAGCACCTCCGTAGTAGGTGAACTCGCCGGAGAACTCCCAGAGGTGGTCGGACTCGCACCGGGCTGAGACGAAGGGGTGTCCCGGCACCCGTTCCTGGTTGGGGAACTTCAGGCTCACCTGCGTGAACCCGAGACCAGGTGAGTCGGGAAAGGTGCCGATGTCGATCTGCGTCCCGAAGTCACCGCCGCGCGCGGACGGGCTGAAGGTTCCCGGCACGGTGAAGGATGTCGCCCCGGGACCGATGTCGAAGTTCAGATAGACGAACGGGTAGCCGCCGGGAGGCGGACCGTTGAACACGTCGACGATCCCCTTGATCGCGCCGTTGTTGATGCTCGCGGTCCCGGAGCCGACGACGCCGCCAGGACACGCAGCAACCGCCTGCGCATGAAACTTGAATTGGATCGACGCCAGCTGGCACTGGGCGAATCCAGTGGTATCGAAGCCGAAGTCGTTGTCCAGATGCAGGACCGCCCGGTTCAGGGCCGGCTCGAACGTGCTGTCGTAGCCGGTCGACCACGACAGGTCCAGATTGACCCCTCCGTTGGCCGAAATCGATTGAGCGGCCGGCGTCCCGCTCGCCGACATCGACTGACTCGTCACGTCTGCAGCAGCGGACCCCGCGGTTCCGCCGATTGCAAGCCCCATCACGGCCGCCACCAGCCATGCTCTCCCTGGACCCACGACGGCCAGCCTAACCCCCTCGGGAGATGTCAGTCCAGCGGTGGCCGGCGGTCCGCCCAGGGCCGCTCGGCCTCGAGCTGGGCCCCGACCGAGACGAGCACGTCCTCCCGGTTGGGCCGCGCGACCAGCATCACCGAGCGGGGCAGCCCGGAGTCGGTGAAACCGGCGGGGATGGCCGCAGCGGGCTGTCCCGTGTAGTTCCACCGGAACCCGTATGGATAGATGTTGGCCATCGCGTTCATGGTCCGGAGCGCGCCCTTGCCGAGCAGCTTCCCGACCTCGAAGGGCGGTTGCGCGGTGGCGGGCGTGAGCAGCAGGTCGTAGTCGCGGAAGAACGCCTGGATCTTCGCCGTGGCGGCGGGGAGCCTGTCTCTCACCTTGTTCATCTTGCGATCACTGAACAGGCGCCCCAGGCGAACGAAGCCCCTGCTCTGATCCGAGAGCCGCTCCGGATGCGGCAGGGTGAGCGCCTCCTCGCGGATCCCGCGGAAGTACATCGGGAAGAAGTCGTTTCGGGCGCTGCTGTAGGGCGGCGCGGCCTCCGTCACCTCGTGACCCAGAGAGCGGAGCAGCTCGATCGTCTCGTTGTAGGCGGCGAGCACCTCGGGCGCCTTCTTCACCGGCGTCGCGGTTTTTGTCGTGCAGGCGATCTTCAGCTTGCCCGGTCGGGTGAGCGCCGCCTCCGTGAGCGGCCGCTCGAATGGAGGCGGCGACTCGAAGTCCCCCGTCTCAGGGCCGCTCATGACGTCCAGATAGAGCGCCGTGTCCATCACGGTCCGGCTGACGCAGCCCGAGACCGAGAGCCCGTACCAGTGCTCGCGGTCGGGCCAGAGCGAGATCCGGTTGCGCTGCGGCTTCAGGCCGAAGAGGCCGCAGTAGGCGGACGGGTAGCGGATCGAGCCCGCTCCGTCCGTGGCGTGGGCGAGCGCGCTCATTCCGGCCGCCACCGCGACCCCGCTCCCTCCGCTCGAGCCGCCGCAGGTCCGCGACGGGTCCCAGGGGTTGCGGGTCGCGCCCCAGGTCGGGCTCTCCGTGAAGCCGTAGATGGCGAGCTCGGGCAGATTGGTTTTTCCGAGGATCACGGCCCCCGCGTCGCGCAGTCGGCGGACGACCAGGCCGTCCTCCGCGGCGGGATCGCCGTAGGCGGCCGTGCCGTGAGTGGTGACCTCTCCGGCGTAGTCGACGTTGTCCTTGATCGCGACCGGTACCCCGAGCAGAGGGGCCTCCTCCCCGGCGGCCAGGCGCTCCTCGGCCCGCTTCGCGTCGGCGTGGGCCTGCTCGCCCAGCACGACGCGGAAGGCATTCAGCTCCGGGTCGATCCGCGAGATGCGTCCCAGGTACAGGTCGACCAGCTCGGTGGGCGAGACCTCCTTGGCGCGCACCAGCTCCGCAAGGCGGGCTGCTCCCGCAAACGCAAGGTCGTCGTCTGTCGCCGGCCGATCGTTCACAGCCGCCATCCTTCCGCGTCGAGCACTTCCTCGGCAGCCCGCTCCCCCGACCGGACGGCGCCCTCCATGTATCCGCACCAGACCGTGGCCGTCTCGGCGCCGGCCCAGTGGATCCGCCCCGCCGGCTGGCGCAACGCCTCGCCGTAGGGGACCAGCGACCCGGGGGTGAAGGAGCAGACCGGCCCGCCCCGGGTCCACTCCTCCTCCGCCCAGGCCGTCTCCAGGTAGATGCCGGGTTTCGCCGCCTGCTCGCCGAAGAGCCGCTCGAAGCACTCCAGAACGATCCGCCTGCGATCTGCCTCCGAGCGGCGGGCGTGCCGGATCGCCTCCGCCCCGGCGATGAAGCCGAGCAACACGCCGGGCGCACCGTCGGGAGGCGAGTTGTCGAACGTGGTGGTCACCGGCCCGCGGTCGCTGACCGCCTGCCCGCTGAGGCCCCCCTCGCGCCAGAACGGCTCCGGGTAGACGGCGGCGCACTTGGTCAGCGCCCCGTGAGCCATCCGCTGCGTGAGCTGGTCCCGGCGGCCGCCGAGGGAGGGCGCGAAGGCGATCCGTCCGGCAAGCGGCGGCGGCACGGCGACGATCACGCGGTGGGCGCGCGCCCCCAGGCCGTCGGCCTCGACGTCGAGCCCGCCGCCGTCCTGCGAGATCCGGCGCACCGGCGCCGCCAGCGCGATGACGTCGCCGAGCTCCTCGGCAAGTCGCTGAGAGATCGCCTGCGAGCCCCCAATGAAGCGATCCTGCTGCGCCCCACCCTCGACGTCGATCAACGCATCGAAACTCCCGGCCGAGCTCACGTAGGAGAGCATCCAGAGGGCGGAGAGCTCCGCGCTCCCGGTGCCCATCACGGTGCCGATCGCGACCTCGAGCAGCCGCCGCGCCTTCCTCGTGCGCGCCGCCTTGCGGACCCAGCTGGCCAGGGTCAGCGAGTCGAGTTCCTCGGCCTTCGGGGCGGTCCAGGGGGCGTCCGCCGGAACCCGGCGGGCCGCTCGCCGCACCTTCCGCCGCGCCCGATCGATGTCGAGGAGGACGTGCGGGGCGAGCCGCGGGATCGTGCCCTTGTAGCGGCGGAGCTTGCCTCGGAGGTCAAGCAGGTTCTTCCCCTCATGATGGGTAGAGAAGGTCTCGATCCCGAGCTCTCCCGCGAGGGCGAGCAATCGCTCCTGAGTCGGGCCGACCCACTGCCCACCCATCTCGGTGACCTTGCCGGCGCCGATCGAGGCGTTGACGGTCCGGCCGCCGACACGGTCACGCGCCTCGATGATCAGGACGCTGCGACCGGCGGCGACCAGCTGCCGCGCGGCCATCAGGCCCGCCAGGCCTGCGCCCACGACGATGACGTCGGCCTCTCGTCGTCCGGGGGCGGCGGGCACGCGCCAACGCTATCGAGGGTGTCCGGGCCGGGGGAGCCGCTCAGCCGCACTCGACCGGGATCTGGGGGGTGCTCTTGGTCCCCATGGTGACCACGATCCAGCCGGTTCCTCCGGTCGCGCTGCAGGTGTAGGTCCCGGTCGCGAGCCAGGTCCCGGTCACGAGCCCGTTCACCGCCGTGTTGACCAATGAGGTGATGGCTCCGCCGTACGTGACCGTCCCGACCAGGGAGTCGGCGCCCTTGCCCGTGATCGTGAACAGGCATCCGAGCAGTGGCAGGCAGGTGAGCCCCTGGGCCGAGGTGACCTCGAGCAGCTTCGGGTCGACGGGGCCGCCGCCTCCCCCGTCGCCACCCCCGGCCGGTCCGGGCAGTGTCCGCAGGGTCTCGCAGTTCCGGGTCACCGGAAGGTCGGCGGGGATGTCGACGACGCATGCGTTCGTTCCTCCCCCTCCATCGATCAGCCGATCGGCGCGGCCGTCGGCGGCCTTGATGCCGTCGTTCCCCGGGCCCGCGACCAGCCGGTCCGCGCCGGGACCACCGTTGAGGAGGTCGCGGCCCTTCCCGCCGCTGAGGCGATCACGGCCGCCGAGACCCTTGATCAGGTCCCCTCCCCCTTTGCCGATCAGCCGGTCGGGTCCCTTCGAGCCGACGAGCAGGTTGCCCGCCTTGGTCCCGACCAATCTCGAGCCCTGAGCGGCGGCGACAGCCACCGTCGCCAGCACCACCCCGCAGATCACCGCAATTGCCGCGCCCCGGCCCCGCATCCAGACCTCCTGTCTTTGGCTCGACGGCGGCCGCCCGATGGGCTCCCCCGTCTCGCCGGCATCCGCTGCCGACGACTCGCATTATGCGAAACCGCAACCGCGTTCGTCGGCCGATGTTTTAGAGGCGACAAACGATCCCAGGGAGGGATTCGGATGCGAAGGAGAACAACCGCTCTGATCGCGGTGGCCTTCGCGACCATGGCCGCGGCAGGGGCCACGGTCGCCATGGCGGCGACGATCATGGGCACTGACAACGACGACCAGTTGTTCGGCACCCGCGCCAACGATCAGATCCAGGCGCTGGGCGGGAACGACGCCGTCTTCGCCCTGCGCGGCAATGATCTCGTCGCGGCGGGCGACGGCAACGACACGGTGTTCGGGAACTCGGGCGCCGACGGAATCGATGCCGGACCCGGCGACGACACTGTCGATGCCGGGCGGGGCGGGGACACCGTCTTCGGCCAGGACGGCAACGACGTCATCATGGGCCGGAAGGGCAACGACCTGCTCCGGGGCCGCAACGGCGACGACATCGTGCGCGGCGGACGTGGCAACGACCACGTCTTCGCCGGGGTCGGCGTCGACACGACGTTCGGCGGACCGGGTCACGACGTCATGTACGCGCTGGCGTTGGCCGACGCGGCTCTGCCGGGCGGCGACACGCTGTTCGCCGGGCGTGGTCACGACGTGATCCACGTCAACGACGGCGAGTCGGACACGGTCGACTGCGGGCGAGATCGCGACGTCGCGATCGTCGACCTCGGGGACCTCGATCACGTCTCGCATTGCGAGGTCGTGATCCAGCGGACTCCGAACCCGCAGGAGGATCAGCAGGAGAACGGCGCCTAGCGGCAGCCAGGCCGGTCCGCTATGAGCGAGGGGCGAAGCCCCAGCGGTTAGTGGGCCGGCCGCTTGCTGCCGCGACCTGACGGCGAAGCCGTCTACCGGTGCCGCTTCCCATGACAGCGGCGGGAGCTGACGGCCGAGCGCTTCTTCTTCTTCGGCCGGCACTTCCGCCGCTTCGTCGCCGTCACCGAGCCGACGGCGCCGGTTCCCTGATCGCCGACGGTCCCGTCGCTGATCACCTGTGCCGGCAGGCCGTCCAGCTCGCTCGGGCAGAACGGCGGATCGACCCACTCCTTCCGCGAGAACATACGGGTCTGGTCGGCGAAGTAGGGCGAGTTCGGGTTCTCTGACTCCGAGTAGGTCAGGATCGAGCGGTCGTCCGGGCAGCCGCCGGTGAAGCTCGTGACCATCACGAAGCTCGAGCCGTGCGGGACGTTCGGGTAACCGGGCTCGGGTCCCGAACCAACCCAGTCGACGTTGATCGCGTTGAAGTCCCCGTTCGGATCGCCCGGGCCGCCGTG